>JAUVRF010000089.1 GCA_030597775.1 Methanobacteriota archaeon
CACCGACGACCTCATCCACCAGCTGGGGCCCGCCCGAAACCTCATCCGGGTCCAGGAGGAGGGCTCGGACCGCGTGGTCACCATATGCAGCATGTGCTACAGCACCCTCAAGCTGTCCGCCATGATGTTCGACGCGGACGAGGAGAAGCTCCAGAAGCTCAACGACTTCCTCTACGACGAGGTCGACTACGAGGGGGGCGTCCGTGTGATGCACATCCTGGAGCTGCTTCGCGACGACGTGGGGTTCGAGGCCGTCAAGGAACGCGTCGCTCGCCCCCTCGAGGGCCTGCGTGTCGCGCCCTACTACGGATGCACCCTGGTCCGACCGACCGAAGCTGGCATCGACGACCGGGAGGAGCCCCGCGTGATGCACGACCTGCTGGAGGCCCTCGGGGCAGAGGTGGTCGACTCACCCTTCAAGGTGGAGTGCTGCGGTTCCTACGAGACCGTGAACCGACCGGAGCTGGTGGCGGAGAAGTGCCATCGGATCCTCTCTGATGCCATCAAAAGGGGAGCTGACCTGGTGGTCACATCATGCCCGCTATGCGAGTTCAACCTGGACGATCGACAGGACGCGATCTCGTCCATGGCGCCACGCTTCCCCGGCATCCCCGTGCTGTACTTCACCTCGTTGATGGCCATCGCCTTCGACCTCCCCAAGGAGGAGTGGGGTCTCGAGAGCGCCACCGTCGACCCGATGCCCGTGCTCCAGGAGAAGCTCCTGACGCAAAAGGGCGAGGGGGGTGACTGAGGATGGCGCGCATCGGTGTTTTCGTATGCCATTGCGGCCTCAACATCGCTGCGACCGTGGATGTCGCGAAGGTCGTCGACCGGGTATCCCAGCATCCCGACGTGGTCCACGCCGAGGACTACATCTTCATGTGCTCCGACCCGGGTCAGCTCCTGGTCCAGGGCAGGATCCAGGAACTGGGACTGGACGGTCTCGTGATGGCCAACTGCTCCCCGACCCTCCACGAGCAGACCTTCCGCAACGCCGCTGCCCTCGTGGGCCTCAACCCCTACCTGGTGGAGATCGCCAACATCCGGGAGGCGGTCTCGTGGCCCCACATGAAGGAGCCCGAGCGGGCGACCGAGAAGGCGATCGAGATAATCCTCGCCACCGTCGAGAAGGTCAGGCAGAACACCGAGCTCCACACCATCAAGGTGCCCGTCACCCACAGCGTCATGATCATCGGTGGAGGCGTTGCTGGCATACAGGCGGCACTGGATTGCGCGGACGCGGGCCTCGAGGTCCACCTGGTGGAGCGCACCTCCTCCATCGGGGGCATGATGGCCTCCCTGTCGGAGACGTTCCCTACCCTCGATTGCCCCCAGTGCATCCTGACCCCCAAGATGACCCAGGCGGGCAAGCACCCCAACATCCGCATCCATGCCTACTCGGAGATCGAGGAGGTCTCCGGCTTCGTGGGCAACTTCCAGGCCAAGGTCCGCCACAAGGCGACATACATCGACTGGTCCAAGTGCACCGGATGCGGCGAGTGCATGACAGTGTGTCCGACCAAGAAGATCCCGTCCGAGTACAACCACGGGATGGCCAAACGCACCGCCGTATACATCCCCTTCCCCCAGGCCGTGCCGAACCGCGCGGTGATCGACGATAAGAACTGCCTTTGGCACCCCAAGGGCAAGTGCGGCATATGCGCCAAGAAGTGCCCCGCCGAGGCCATCCACTACGAGGACAACACCGAGATAGAGGAACTGGAGATAGGGGCCATCATCGTCGCCACGGGCATGGAGGTGCTCCCGGTGGAGCACTTCGGCGAGTACGGCCTCGGCAAGATCCCCGATGTTGTCACGGGCATTCAGTTCGAGCGATTGCTTGCACCCTCGGGCCCCACCGCGGGGAAGGTGCTGCGTCCAAGCGACGGCGCCGAGCCCAAGGAGATCGCGTTCCTGCAGTGCATCGGCTCCCGCGACCCTGCGAACTACAAACCCTACTGCTCCAAGGTATGCTGCATGTACACGGGCAAGCAGGCAATGCTGTACAAGCATGCGGTACACGATGGCCAGGCCTTCGTGTTCTACATCGACATCCGCTCCGATGGCAAGGGATACGAGGAGTTCATCCAGCGGGCCATGGAGGAGGAGAAGGTCCTTTACATCCGCGGCAAGGTCTCCAAGGTGTTCGAGGACGAGGGCAAGATAGTCGTATGGGGCACCGACACCCTGACGGGCAAGTGGATCGAGCTGAGGGTCGACATGGTCGTCCTGGCCACGGCTGCCGTGGCCTCCTCGGGCGTCACCGAGCTCGCCTCCAAGCTCCGGATCACGACGGACGAGCACGGGTGGCTCAAGGAGGCCCACCTCAAGCTGAAGCCCGTCGAGACCCTCACGGCCGGCATATATCTGGCAGGCGCGGCCCAGTTCGTCAAGGACATAACCGACACCGTGGCCCAGGCCTCGGGCGCTGCTGCAAAGGCCATCGCCCTCCTCTCCAAGGACCATCTTGAGAGGGTACCCATCATCGCCTGCGTCGACCAGGACCTGTGCGTCGGATGCGGGTACTGCGAGACCTTCTGCGCCTATGGTGCCATAGCCGTGGACCCCGTGACGGGGAAGGCGGAGGTCAACGAGGGTCTTTGCGAGGGATGCGGGGGGTGCGCCGCCCACTGCCCCTCGGGTGCAGCCACGTTGACCAACTACGGCAAGAAGCAGGTATTCGACATGATCACGACCTTCACAAATGGACAGGTGGTTCAGTGACCGACAAGGACCGGAAAGGAGAGGGCAAGGCCGCCGCTGGAGACGACTTCGAGCCCGTGATAGTGGGGTTCTTCTGCAACTGGTGTACCGCATCCGCGGCAGACCTGGCGGGAACCTCCCGCATGCAGTACCCCCCCAACGTTCGGCCCATCAGGGTGATGTGCACGGGTTCGGTGGACACCTCCTTCGTGCTCCGTGCCCTCCTGGAAGGGGCCGACGGTGTTCTGGTGGGAGGCTGCCATCCGGGAGACTGCCACTACGTGACCGGCAACTACCGGGCCAGACGGCGTCTCACGGGAGTGATCAAGATACTGGAGGCCCTGGCCCTGGATCCAGAGCGCTTCCGTTTCGAATGGATATCCGCCTCGGAGGGTGCCAAGTTCGCCAAGGTGGTCACCGACTTCACCGAGGACATCAAGAGGATGGGGCCAAGTCCCCTCAAGGAGCTGTGATATCATGGCCACGGAGAGGATAATAAAGGTGGGAAGGGGAGAAACGCCCTCGACCGCAGCGCTGGCCCATCTCAAGCAATTGCTCACCTCGGGTCATCTGGACGGTCTCATGATACCCATGGCCATGGGTGGCGGGAGGACCTTCATGCACGTTCTGGTCACGGACCCCGACGCCCTCGCGGACGCCGACCCCTTCGCTCCCGTGATGCCCGTCAACGGCGCGACCTCGGTCTCCCGCCTTACGAAGCTCGAGGCGCCCTCGGGTCGCATCGGCGTCGTGCTCCGACCATGCGAGATCGCGGCCGCCATCGAGCTCCACAAGCTGCTCCAGGTCCGACTCGGCGATGTTGTCGTCATCGGGGTCGACTGTCCCGGAACCATATCCGTAAAGGACCACATCGACCTCGTGGATGCTGGCAAGGACCCCCTTAGCGCGGTCGCGGAGGAGCCGGGACTGCTCCGAGAGGCCTGCATGACCTGCGATTGGACCCGGGTGCAGTACCACGACATGCTCCTTGGGACCTTCGGATCGGATGGAAAGCACGTGATCGTCGTCTCCGAGGACGAGACGCTCCTGGGTGGCCTGGACAAGGCACCGAAGGGAGCCCTAGAGGCTAGGGAGAGCACGATCGAGAAGATCGAGGACATCAGGGAGAAGACCACAGAGGCCGTTGAAAAGGAGGTGGACGAGCACCTCCAGGGTCCCGAGGGGGTCGCGAAGCATTGGGAGACCTGCATCGTCTGCCACAACTGCATGGAGCAGTGCCCGGTCTGCTACTGCAACGAGTGCTTCTTCGAATCCCAGACCTTCCGTTACGAGGGGGACAAGATGATGCTATGGGCCCGGAACCGGGGTTCGCTGGACATGCCCACCGACAAGGCCATGTTCCACCTTGGCCGAATGGCTCACATGGTGGCCACATGCATCGGCTGCGGTATGTGCACCCAGGCCTGCCCGGTGGGCATCAACGTGGGACGGGCCTTCAAGTACGTGGCCTCCCGGGTGCAACCGGTCTACGACTACAAGGCGGGAAGGTCCGTGGACGACCCGCTTCCCCAGGCGACATATCTCGAGGACGAGCTCGAGCCGAGGTAGGAGGTGAGGAAAATGGCGGATGACAAGGTATTGCAGGCCATCGATGAGCCCCCGGTCATTGACTCGGAGATATGCGTGACCGACGAAATGGTGGAGGTGTACATCATGGGCAAACCCTACACCGTCCCTGCATCCCTCACCATCATGAAGGCGATGGAGTACGCTGGTTACAAACTGGTACGTGGTGTGGGTTGCAGGGAAGGCTTCTGCGGTGCATGTGGCACCGTGTTCCGGCGCCGTGGTGATTACAAGCTGTACTCTGGCCTGGCATGCCAGACCCTGGTCGAGGAGGGGATGTACCTCACACAGATCCCATCCTTCCCGGCGGAGAAGGCCGTTTACGACATACGGGAACTGGAGCCTACAGCGAACACGATACTGAGCTACTATCCCGAGCTGGCAAGATGCGTGAGCTGCAACAGCTGCACGAAGGTCTGTCCCCAGGAGATCGATGTGATGGACTACGTCAACGAGGCGCTCAGGGGTGACATCGAGCGCGCCGCCCACACCAGCTTCGATTGTATAATGTGCGGCCTGTGCGCGGTCCGCTGCCATGCGGAGATGCCCCAGTACCTCATCGGCATCCTGGCAAGGCGTCTGTATGCCGCGCATATCGCCGCCCGTGCCCAGGACCTGGAGTCGAGGGTCCAGCAGATCCTCGACGGGGAGTTCGACAAGGAGCTGGCGGACATCAAGGAGCTGAGCGTTGAGGAGCTTAAGGACCTCTACAGGAAGCGCGACATCGAGCCTACCTAGGGGGTGAGAATCTATGGGATATCCAGATTACATGCGAGAAAGCATCGAGAAGGTGAACGCCACCCGATCGAAGCGTCTCGGGGTCCAGTACCCCCGGTTGACCATGGAGCAGGGGAACGAGGTCCTGCGAGACCATCACCCCGACTTCAAGGATGAGCAGAAGCGGAACCTACGGGTCGGACCCAACAAGGGGGACCCCGCGAACCACGAGTTCGTTGACGTGCTGGAGGCCCACACGGCGATCCAGCCAGGGGACGTGGACCTCGAGCAGGTCGACTGGGACGTGGATGTGCTGGTCATCGGTGGGGGCGGTGCAGGCTCTACCGCCGCGATGATGGCCACCGAGGCGGGTGCGAAGACCCTCCTTGTCACCAAGCTGCGCCTGGGGGACGCGAACACCATGATGGCCCAGGGCGGCATCCAGGCTGCAAGCAAACCCAATGACTCTCCGGTCATCCATTACCTGGACGTCATGGGCGGCGGCCACTTCACAAACAAACCGGAGCTCGTAGAGGCCCTGGTCAAGGACGCTCCCCTGGTGATCAAGTGGCACGAGGAGCTGGGGGTGATGTACGACAAGGACCCCGATGGCACAATGATCACCATCCACGGTGGTGGCACGTCCCGCAAGCGGATGCACTCGGCAAAGGACTACTCGGGTGGAGAGATCATGAAGACCCTCCGTGACGAGGTAAGGAACCGACCCGAGATAGAGGTAGTGGAGTTCAGCTCCGCTGTCGAGCTCATAATGGACGATAAGGGAGCCTGTGTAGGCGCCGTGTTGATGAACATGGAGACCCAGGAGTACAAGATCGTCCGGTCCAAGGCGACCGTCCTCGCCACCGGCGGATTCGGTCGGCTCCACATCCAGGGCTTCGAGACCACCAACCACTACGGCGCCACCGCCGACGGCATCGTGATGGCATACCATCTCGGGGTCAAGTGGGTGTTCATGGACTCGGTCCAGTACCATCCCACGGGCGCTGTGTTCCCGGAGCAGATAGTCGGCCTGCTGGTCACAGAGAAGGTGCGTGGACTGGGCGCCCAGGTGTTGAACATGGATGGCGAGCAGTTCACCTATCCGCTGGAGCCTCGCGACATCGAATCGTCAAAGATCATCCGAGAGGTGGAGAAGGAGGGCAAGGGGATATGCACGCCTACCGGCAAGTGGGGTGTTTGGCTAGATAGTCCCCTAATAGACCTCATTCACGGCCCCGGGACCATCGAGAGGGAGCTGCCCGCGATGGTCCGCCAGTACAGGCGCTTCGATATCGACATCGTCAAGGACCCGGTCCTGATCTATCCCACGCTGCACTACCAGAACGGTGGCCTGGATATCGACGCGAACACGGCCACCTCCGTCCCGGGCCTGTTCGCCGCGGGTGAGGTGGCAGGTGGCATCCACGGGACCAACCGTCTCATGGGAAACTCCCTTCTCGATGTCAATGTTTTCGGACGCAGGGCAGGTAGGTCCGCAGCGGCCTACAGCAAGGATGCCGAGCCTGGCAAACCGACCCTCGAGCACCTGACGCGATACGAGGAGGAGCTGAAGAAGGCAAAGGTCGAAACAGACCGTCACGCGCCGGTCCTTCTACCGGAGTACCGGCCAGAGCATATGCGCGAGCACATATTGGACATTCCGCTCTAGGAGGACGACCGATGACCGATGAGGGACCGGCTGAGGAGAAGGACGTCGTCGTCATAGGCGCCGGCCTCGCCGGTTACAAGGTCGCCCAGGACCTTGCACAGTTGGGACTCGAGGTGCTGCTGGTCGATAAACGACCCCACATGGGTGGTGCCCTGGACCAGCATGACAGCTGGTTCCCGAGCGATGATTGCTCCTGGTGCAAGATGCTTCCCCTCTTCGCAGGCGACAGCATCGAGGAGCGTTGCCTTCGTCGACAACTGGAC
>JAUVRF010000337.1 GCA_030597775.1 Methanobacteriota archaeon
AGATCCCGCACTGGCGAGACCGTCCAGTTCTCCGCCGACGGCTCCGAGGACCGGGACGGGGACGATCTGGCCTACAGCTGGGACTTCGGCGACGGCGACCAGGCGACTGGCCTGTATGCCAGCCACAGGTTCGACAAGGCGGGCCTCTACACTGTGGAACTCACCGTGTCCGATGGCTTCGAGGAATCCGTGTCGCGCACCACCGTCTACGTGGAGGAGCAGCAGCAGACCCCAGGCTTCGGTCCGATGACGGCCATGCTCGCAATGCTCGGTGCGGCGTTGATCGCGCTGACCGTTTCTCGCTCGAGGACTCGGGCTTGATCCCACCCTTCCCGACCCCGCCCAGTAGGGAGGACCCATAAAACCACCACGAGGGACCCATATCGACCCGGGTCCCCTCTCCCTTCTTTTTCCTCAATGGCCAGGGTACACGATCGTTCGCTTCGCGTGAGACACGCCAAGAAAATGAGATTCTGCGGGCTGAGAATTATCATTGAAAATATTGACGGTGCCCTTATAAAAGGCAGTTACCGTCCATTCAATACACGTGACCCGATTCTGAAGGGTTCAATGTGTGGTGAACAAGGAGAGGTGTACGGACGTGGCGATCCAAGCGGTGTATCAGAAGCGCAAGACCGTAGGGAAGCAGATCTTCATAACGGTCTTTGCGGTGACGGTCATCGTCAGCTTCCTTCTGCTATCGTACTTCGGCTTCACCTTCTTGGAGAACCTCCTTCTCAGCTGCATCGTGTTCCTTTGCGCCTTCGGGTTCGCATCGATCTCCACCGCATCGGTATCCAGCAAGGCTGCGGTCCCAACGGTCAGCGTGCTCACCTCCAGCGGCTACGCGGTTCCCACCGCCTTCAGCAGCAACAGTGGTCTCTACGGTTCCCGTAGCAAACCCAAGATACCCACCGAGATGGCATCCTGCAAGCGTTGCGACCAGTCCATGCTCACGGGGATCAACACCTGTCCGAAGTGCGGTTGGTACTCTCCTCGCTGAGGGGCGTCACATCCACCCATCCCCTGGCAACCTTTTTCTAACCCGACCATCATCCGGGAGCCCACGGCCTTCGATGGACCGCGTCGGGGCCCGGGAGCGAGAGACGCTTGGTGTTGGACAAGACCTTCGTACTCCTTGACAGGGTGGGTGACCGGACCGAGCGGCGCATCTGGGACCAGGGGGTCTGGACCTGGGACGAGTTTCTGGAACGGGACATCGTCTCCCCCTTCTCCTCCAAGCGAAAGGAGGCGGCGGACAGGACCCTTGAGGAGGCCAAGGACGCGATGCACAAGCGCATGACCACCTTCTTCGCGGAACGACTGCACAGCCGTGACATCTGGCGACTCTATCCCACCTTCTCCGACGACGCATTGTTCCTGGACATCGAGACCACGGGACTGTCGCGCCGCAGCGCCGTCACCGTCGTCGGCCTGGCGAGGGGTTCCCACTTCCGTGCACTCGTCAGGGGACAGGACCTGACCCGCGCGGAGCTGGCCAAGGAGATGGAAGGGACCCGCTTGATCGTCACCTACAACGGAGCTTCCTTCGACCTTCCGATGCTCAGGTCCCAGTTTCCCGTCCCGCAGCTGGATGCCCCACACCTGGACCTGAGATACCTTGCCCGTCGCGAGGGGCTGAGCGGGGGGCTCAAGAGCATCGAGAGGCAGCTGGGCCTCGAGCGGGACCGCGAGTTCGCGATGATGACCGGTGAGGACGCTGTCCACCTCTGGCACATGTGGGAACGACGCGGGAACCAGCGGGCCCTGGACCTGCTTGTCAGGTACAACAAGGCCGACGTCGTGAACCTCCGGGATGTGGCCAACATCGTATGCCAGCAGGCCACCGCCTCCACCTTTCCCGGATGAGGTGACATGCCCTTGCGTGGCAACTTTTATATATCGAAATGGTCATAACAACTTTTGGTTAACAAATTGCATTGAAGCAATCTGGTCACCGGTGGAGATGATGGCAGAACTCGATATTGACACGGCCCTTTCTGTGCTGTCGAACCCGATGAGGCGGGAGATCATCTCCAGGCTCGTGATGGAGACCCACTACCCGCTCCAGCTGGCCCGGGAGCTGAACACCTCCCAGCAGGCGGTGATGAAGCACCTGGCGGTCCTGGAGAAGCACGGTCTTGTCGAGAGCCAGGAGGAACCCAGCGACGCCGGCGGCCCTCCCCGGAAGGCCTACTCGGCCACCAAGCAGCTGTCCATCAGGATAGACATCGGACCCAACCTGTTCAATGCGAAGATGAGCAATTACGATCCCGACGGGGAGCCCGAGCCCCTCGAGGACTACGAGTACATCAACGAGAGGTACAGGAACCTGGCGAGAGGGGAGGAGCCCCACGAGCGGCTGAAGGGCCTGGCCATCACCCTCAAGGACGTCAACATGGAGCTTGCCGAACTGGAAAGGCGCAGGGACGCGCTCCTCATGGCAAAGGAGCAGCTCATGGGAGAGGCCAACGTGTTGATCTTCCAGTTGTCCCCCGACTACAACCAACGGAGGGTGCTCTACTTCATCACCGACCAGGGCACGGTGTCCGTCGCCCTCGTCTCCGAGCGATTCAACATGCGCGAGAAGGCCGTGGAGGAGATATTCTTCCAGTTGCTCAGGAACCGGTTGCTCTTCGACGACCGCTCCCTTCTCCTCGGAGAGCCCTAGACGGATAACTGGAATGCTTGCGTCCACGGCTCCTTTGGTACCGTAAGTTTTTTATAGAAGTTCACGTATACCAAGAGTGCAACCATTGCTACCACTAGCATGGAGGTTCAATCATGATGGGAGGACAGACCCCAATCCTCGTGCTCAGGGAAGGCACGACGCGCGAACGTGGGAAGGGCGCCCAACACAACAACATCGCAGCAGCCCTTGCCATATCCGACGCGGTCCGTAGCACCCTGGGCCCGAAGGGCATGGATAAGATGCTGGTCGACTCGATGGGTGATGTGACCATCACCAACGACGGCGTGACCATCCTCAAGGAAGTGGATGTGGAGCACCCCGCCGCGAAGATGATCATCGAGGTGGCCAAGACCCAGGACAACGAATGCGGCGACGGCACCACCACCGCTGTGGTGCTCGCCGGTGAACTGCTCAAGAAGGCGGAGGATCTGTTGGAGTCCAACGTACA
>JAUVRF010000240.1 GCA_030597775.1 Methanobacteriota archaeon
GGAGGTGACTCCATGGCTGACAAGAAGTCGAAGGGGGGCGGCGGCGGGAAGAAGGCCGCCGCCAAGAAGAAGGGAAAGGACGAGGACAAGGAGGATTCCCTCCTTGTGGAGCGCCGGGATGACGGGATAATCATCATCACCATCAACCGACCCGAACGCCGGGACGCCCCGGACAGGCGCACCCCGGCCGCTGGCGGGACCCTTTTGCTGGCCGTGCTCTCCGTTTCCTCCGCCCGGGTCCTCGTCGTGACGGGTACCGGTGACAAGGCCTTCTGCGCCGGTGCGGACCTCAAGGAGAGGGAGCACATGACGATGGTGGAGGTGCGTCAGTACATCCGGTACATCCGCGACACCTTCACCGAGATGGAGAGCCTGCCCATCCCGGTCATCGCCGCCATCAACGGCGTATCGATGGGGGGCGGGACCGAGATGGCCCTCGCATGTGACCTCAGGATCGCATCGCCGAACGCCAAGATCGCCCTCAACGAGACCTCCCTGGCCATCATCCCCGGCGGCGGGGGCACCGTGCGCCTGCCCAGGCTCATCGGACGGGGAAGGGCCAAGGACATGATCATGACGGCCAGGTGGGTGGAGGCGGAGGAGGCCCTGGCCATCGGCCTCGTCAACCGCATCGCCCCCGAGGGCAAGCTGATGGAGACCACCATCGAGTTGGCCAAGCAGATCATCAGGAACGGACCCATAGCCATCACCCAGGCGAAGTACGTCATCAATCGTGGGCTCGAGCTGTCCCTGGAGGAGGCTCTGCAGCTGGAGTCCGATGCCTACGAGGTGACCATCCCCACCAAGGACCGTTTGGAGGCGCTGGAGGCCTTCAAGGAGAAGCGCAAGCCCCAGTTCAAGGGGGAGTGAGGGGGAGGTGACCAAGTATGCCTGATATCTCGAAGGAGACCGAACGCATCAGGATGGGCGGCGACCCCAAGTACCACAAGCGGCTGAAGGAGCAGAAGAAGCTCTTCGCCCGCGACCGCCTGAACATGCTCCTGGACCCGGGATGGCAGCTGGAGGACGGGATGTTCGCCAACGTGCTGGACGATAGGCTTCCCGCCGACGGCGTCATCACCGTCATCGGCAAGATCCACGGTCGCACCGTGTGCGTGACGGCCAACGATTCCACCATCAAAGCGGGGTCTTGGGGCAAGCGGACGGTGGAGAAGATCATCCGCATCCAGGAGACCGCGCTCCGCCTGCGCGTCCCCCTCATCTACCTGGTGGACAGCGCCGGGGCTCGCATCACCGACCAGATCGACATGTTCCCCGGACGCCGGGGAGCTGGCCGCATCTTCTATAACATGGCCACAATGTCCGGTGTCGTGCCCCAGGTCTGCTGCCTCTTCGGACCATCGGCCGCTGGCGGGGCCTACATCCCCGCGTTCTGCGACATAACCATCATGGTCGAGGGGAGGGCCACCATGTACCTGGGCTCGCCCCGGATGGCCGAGATGGTGATCGGGGAGAAGGTCACGCTGGAGGAGATGGGCGGTGCCCGCATGCACTGCACGGTGTCCGGCTCGGGTGACATGCTCGTCAAGACGGAGGCGGAGGCGATCGAGGCTGTGCGCAAGTACATCACCTACTTCCCGTCAAGCTCGGACGACAAGCCCCTTACGGTCCATCCCGAGGCGCCCGCCAAGGACCCGATGACGACGGAGTCGGTCATACCGACCAACGAGAACATGGCCTTCGACATGTACGACCTGATCGACCGGATCATCGACCGGCACAGCTTCTGGGAGATCAAGCGGTTGTTCGCCCCCGAGATCATCGTGGGCCTCGGCAGGCTGGACGGCAAGCCGATCGGAATCATCGCCAACCAGCCCAAGGTCAAGGGCGGTGTGCTGTTCGCGGCCAGCGCCATCAAGGCCACCAAGTTCATCCAGCTGTGCGACGCGTTCAACATCTCACTGCTGTTCCTGGCAGACGTGCCCGGCTTCATGATCGGGACCGCCGTGGAGCGGGACGGCATCATCCGGGCCGGCGCCAAGATGATCTACGCGGTGTCCGAGGCGACGGTGCCGAAGATATCGGTCATCGTTCGCAAGGCGTACGGCGCGGGCCTGTATGCCATGGCTGGCCCCGGTTTCAAACCCGACGTGTGCATCGCCCTGCCCACCGCCATGATCGCCGTGATGGGACCGGAGGCGGCGATCAACGCCGTGTTCTACAACAAGATCATGGCCCTCGAGCCCAAGGACAGGCCCGCCAAGATCCAGGAGCTCCGCCAGGAGTACAAGGACGACATCGATGTATACCACATCGCCTCCGAGCTCATCGTGGACGACATGGCCCACCCCAACGAGCTGCGCTCGGTCCTGATAGACCGGTTCGGGGCGTACGAGAGCAAGGACATGGAGCTGCCGAGGCGCAGGCACGGAGTCATGCCCCAGTAGGCCAGGCCTCCTGCCCATCCGTCGGCCAAAGCTGAAATACCCGGATGTCAATTGCTTGACAGCATGGTGGGCGATGAGGCGGCACTCCTCGTAGACTTCTCCATTATCATCGTTGTAGCAGCGTTCATCATCCTCCTGTTCCACCGTCTACGGCAGCCGATCGTCCTCGGCTACCTCCTTGCGGGCATCCTCATCGGCCCATACGTGGCCTTCTTCCCAACGATCCAGAACATCGACGTCATCGACGCCCTGGCCGGGCTGGCCATAATCTTCATCATGTTCTCCCTGGGCCTCTCCTTCAGCTTGAGCAGGCTCCGGAGCACTGGCCTCGTGGCCATCGTGACAGGCACCATCGTCATCGTGTCGATGGTCCTCATCGGCTACAGCCTGGGCTTGGCGTTCGGCTGGTCGGACGTGGATTCGTTCTTCCTCGGTGCGATGATCGCCATCAGCAGCACCGTGGTCATCACCAAGGGGATAATGGAGCGAAAGGCCCTGGGGAAGCGGTCCAGCCAGATCGTCATAGGCATACTGATAGTCGAGGACCTGGCGGTGGTGGTCATCCTGACCCTCATCACCGGTATCTCCGCCACGGGGGAGTTGAGGCTCGAGGGCCTGCTCATCACCATAGTCAACATCGGGCTGTTCGTCGTCCTCTTCCTGGCATTCGGCCTCCTCATCGCGCCAAGGTTCACCAGGTACGCCGTGAGGACAGGCTCCCGGGAGCTGCTGCTCATGACAGCCCTGGGCCTGTGCTTCGGCTTCGCCCTCCTGGGCCTCCTGGTGGGCTTCTCCCCGGCCATCGGGGCCTTCGTGGCGGGGGCGGTCCTGGGGGAGCTGCCCCAGCGAAAGACCATAGCGGCGGAGGTCCGCCCCGTACGGGACGTGTTCGCCGCGGTGTTCTTCATCAGTATCGGCATGCTCTTCGACCCCCAGTTCCTGTTGGATTACTGGCTCCCCATCCTGGTCATCGTCGGCGTCTTCATAGTGGCCAAGATGACCCTCGCCACCGTAGTGACCTTCCTCTTCGGTGTATCGGCCAAGACAGCGATGCAGGTGGGCCTGATGATAGTGGTCCTGGGAGAGTTCTCCTTCATCATCGCCAGGGAGGGCCTCAACAGCGGGGTCATCAGCGACTTCCTGTACCCCACGATGGTGGCGGTGTCCATCGTGCCCATCGTGATAGGGACCCAGCTCTCCAGACACCAGTCCTCCGTGATAGGTTTCGTGGAGCACAGGTCCCCAGAGTCCTTCAAGAGGTACGCCGCCTTCATCACGCTGACCATCAACCAGCTGCGGTCGAGGGCCGTTGTATCGGACCGGTTCACCGAGACCGTCGGGCACCGCGTGAGGGACATAATGCTCGAGGCTGTGCTGGTGCTGTGCGTCGCCCTGGGGCTTCGCCTCGGCCTCGCGTACTCCGGCGAGATCCTGGACGCCCTGGGTCTGGGTCTCGACTACGAGCAGCTCTTCCAGACCCTCCTCATCATGGTGGCCTCCGTATTCATCATCACAGCCCTGGTGGCCATGGTCCGTCAGGTCTTCCGCCTCATCGAGGAAGCCTCGATCCCGATACACAGCCCCGGGAGCAAGAGGCGGGCCCTGAAGGACACTATCTCATAC
>JAUVRF010000387.1 GCA_030597775.1 Methanobacteriota archaeon
ACCGAAGTCCAGTGTCCCATATGCGGAAAGGGTTACACGATACCCGAGGGCAAGGCGAGGGCGGTCGTGGAGGGGCACTTCCTGCGTCACAAGGACCGCTGCCAGCTGCCCGCCGAGGAGGAGTTCGTGCTCGTGAGGTACACCGTGGCCATCGCCGTCGAGGAGAACGATGGCCTGCGGGGGTTCCCCCTCTTCACCATCCAGTACCCCTCGGGGCGAACGAGGGGCTTCTCGGCGTCCGAGGTCGCACGGTTCGAGGACCAGGAGGAGGGGCGCAGGCGGTTCTTCGATTGAGACGGGCAACGCGATGCGGCGGTGGGGGAGTGGGTTCCACTCAAAGAAAAGATATATGACGGTAACCACCAATGCAATATTGATGTCAAGGTGTTGTAACCGGCATGAGAGACACCATCGTACCGATATTCTGTGTAATGCCATGGTCACCGTTGTATCAGTGAGCCTGATCATCTTCTCCTCCGGTTGTCTCACCTCTGAGGACAACGACGTCGATTTCGCGGACGTGATCATCGGCCTGTCTTCCCCGATGCCAGAGTGCAGGAACTCTTCCGGGGTCCTCTATTGGGACGTCTCGGTGGAGGGGAATAGGGTAATGCCAAATGGAGCCTACATCCGGTGGAAGGATCTGGAGGTGACCGTGGCCGATGTGAACGGTTCAACCCTAATCCCCCCGACTAGACCTGAGCCGGACGAGGGCATCTACAGCGGATCTCCAGAGGTCTGGTACGGCGACCTTAACAATGATGCTCGATCGGTCGACTCGGAGGATGAGTTCCGCATCTCCTCGATGGACCTAGGATTTCAATCCGGTAAGATTACTATCAGGGCCGAGGGGTATGACCTTGGAAGCACTCTGCTTCCCCATACGTTCCCACAACCCTGAACCTAGGAATCGGTACGATAACCAAGTGGGTGGAGGTGCTGGGGTACGAGGACCTGCTCGCGGGGCTGTCCCGGTTGAATGGGGCCGAGCTGGGGCCGGGGGTGATGCTGCTGGACCGCACCAGGTTGCCCGGGAAGCAGGCTCCGGCCACCGTGGGCGCCGGGTCGGGGGTGGCGCCGGGATCGCCGGTGTCAAGGTCGGCGAGGGTGCCTACGTGGCGGCGGGCGAGCCAGGGGCATTTACGCACACATATCACCGGATCCCATCGAGCAGGATCCGGTTGACGGGGTTGGTACGGGGTGAGACTTTGTACGCGCCAGCGTACCGAACAAGGGTGTCGCAAACACGATAGTTTAATAACGGCACTCTCCATGGGGGGTTTGCCCCTAGGGGTTGGCGGCGATAGGATGGTTGACGAGGAAGAACAGTTCGAATGCCCAGAGTGTGGGAAGCTTTTCGGTGTTGGGACAATGGCGTGTCCCGGCTGCGGCATGGCGTTCGAGTGGGATGAGGAGGAGACCGAGGAGGCCCTCGATGAGCTCATCGAGCAGGTGGGAGAAAGCGAGGTCGGGGAGACAGAGGCCCCGTACGACCCCTCCCCCGGGGCGGAGGACGTTGAGGCTTCGGCCTCAGACGAGGTGACGGAGCCCGAGTACGACCCAACGCCCGAGCCCGAGATGGGCTCGGCATCGGCCTTCGACGGGGTGACAGGGTCCGAGTACGACCCCACGGCCGAGCCTGAGGTAGGGGCTGCAGCCGCCGTCGAGGCGATGGATGCGCCCGAGGAGGTACCCACGGAAGAGGCCCCCATGGTACTCGAGGCACCCGTGGCGAAGAAGAAGGCCCTCTCCATGCTGGGGATAGCCTTCGCCGTCCTGGCCGTGGTATCGGTGATAGGCCTGATGGTGGTCCTCAACTACGACACCTGGATCAACGGGGCTGAGGAGAACCACATCGGTGACACCCAGATAATGTACGTCTATCTGGCCGTTGTGGCCGTCATCGTGTGCCTCCTGGTCGTGGTGTTCGACTTCATGCGCAACAGGAAGGCGGTGTGACGTAGAGGCGTGGTTGGAATGACCTACAGCATCGACGTGCGTCGCACCACCACGGGGACGGCCGAGTGGTCAGAGCTGGACCGTCCACCCGTGTGCCCCAAGAACGGGAAGTCCATGACCAACGGCAGGGCCCTGTCCAACGGAGGGGGCCTGACCAGCGGGCCCGGCATGATCAACGGATCGGCCCTGACCAGCCAGACACCACGGTTGGACGAGGTGAGGAGACCCGAGGGCCTCCACCTGGTCCCCGAGGCCACCGGCAGGTGGGATGACCTGCTGCCTCGCGGACTGGGCTTGAGAAGGGACCTGATAAACGGTTTCGCGACGGAGGCCAGGGGGCGGACGAAGGACGAACCGCGTCGCCGGTGGTTCCCGGGAAGGCGCAAGCGGGACCGGGAGAGGATGGAGGAGCTGGCCGCCTCGCCGCTGCCGGGCGAGGGCTAAGGTTGCTGGCGGGGATCAGGGGGTAGGTTCTGGGGAATTGGATTGCTATGAGGGCGAGCCTGGGGCATGCACCCGAACTTGTTCCGTCTGCACCGACGGACCTTGTTCTGCCGGGCCATATTATCAAATATGTGCGTTAGTAATACAAACTTTATATAGAATGTTTGCATATCTATATCTGACTTTCATGAGCTCGATGACAGGAGTGATATCGGAACAGGCTGAGGAGAGAGATGCTCAGACCAAGGGCCAGAGGATCATCGACCGGGATGTCCAAGCCCACTGGGCTCGATTCAAGGACGCCCCCCTCGTGAACGTGACGATGGGTGTGAGCCGGTCAGGCAAGACTGTGTTCACCCACCTACTGCTCACGGGGTAGGAATACGCGT
>JAUVRF010000512.1 GCA_030597775.1 Methanobacteriota archaeon
CCCACGATGCGGGCGGCACTGTCCATCATGAAGCTGGGCGGAGACCATGGCTCTATCCAACAGATGGTCCCCATCCGTGCGAGTGCCGGGATGGTCCTGACATCGACCTCCACGATGTACTCATCCAGTAGATGGGACATCACCCTTGCTCCGGACCTGGCAAGGTCTGGCGATATGTCGTGGGAAGAGCTCCAAGTGAGCACATTGAGAAGCATCCTGCCCTCCAGCTGGTCCAGGTAGGGCTGGACCTTCCAGCCGTCCTGCCAGGGAGCCAGCCACCTGACATCGTTCCAGAGGGCGACCGAGACGACAACTGAGGGTCGGGGGAAGGAGACCACCAGGCCGTCCTCGGGCCCGTAGCCCCGCACGGTCGCGCCGCCGGCACCCCGGCGATCGCCGACCTCCGGGCCGAGGGCGCCGGAGAACTGGACCATGTAGATGCCCCGGGAGGAGGCGCTCTTCAGCCCCAAGGTCGAGGGGATCGGGTCCGTAAGGGGGTCGAATATACCCGCTCTCATCCACAGGAGCGGGGCCCCCGAGTCCGATCCACGGCCTTCGGTGGGGCCGGGCCAGGAGAGGCCCTGTGGGTCGGCGTTCCCCGTTCCTGCGAATCCTAGGGCGGGTACGCCTGCAAAGGTCGCAGATAGGACCAGCAGGGCCAGCACGATGGAGATTATTGTAGGGCGCGGCATGTTCCACACTCACCCGGCCCATACCGCTGGGATGATAAAAAGGTTAGGTTATCGTTCTCTGAGCGTGCAGCTGGCCAGTCATGGCACCTTACGCCCCTCGGAGACCCTCCACAGCAGAAGCGACCGCCTCCGCTGCGGCATCGTCGTACCCCACCAGGAGCACTCTCATGGCCTGGCACCTTCCCTCTCGAGAAAGGCGGAGGATCTCGCCAGCCATGGTCATGGCCACCTCGTCTAGGCCCAATCCACCGACCCCCGTTCCCAGGAGGGGCAGTGCGATGCTCGATACCCTTAGCACCTCGGCCAGTTCCAGCACTGACCTGGTGGTCCTCGCGACGGTGGGAAGGTCGGTCCTCAGGTCCTGGCCCATTACGGCTCCGTGGATGACATAGTAGGCCGGTAGCTCGCCCGCGCCCGTCTCGACTGCCGACCCCACGGGGATCGGGCCCTTGGAAATCGCCTCGTGCTCGATGGCCTTGCCACCCCGGCCCTTGATGGCACCAGCCACACCGGCACCCATCCAGAGATGGTCGTTCGCTGCATTGGTGATGGCATCCACTCGAAGGGTCGTGATAGCCCCCTGGATGGCCTCGATGGTGGTCCCATCCAGCGTCCGCGAGACCAGGGTGACTGGACCCGGTATCAAGGCCTACACCTCAGAGGAGCATCTCCTCGAGCTGCTTACGACTCTCCTCGTCCAGATCGGGCAGGTCATTCGCCTTGCGGTAGAGGTCCGTGGCCTCGGAGAACCGTCCGGAATCCCTGAGCAAGGTCCCCAGGTTGATGATGGCGATCCCATTGGCGGGGTCCAGCTCCAGGGCTCGCCGGTACTCCTGCTCGGCCTCTTCCTTGCGTCCCTCGTGATGAAGGAGCTCGGCCAGGTCCGCATGGGTCTTGGGTTCGTTCTCCTTGAGGTCCAAGGACCGTCGGATGTGGGTCTCCGCCTCCTGTGGTCTCTTGAGATCTGCCAGGGCAAGGGCCAGGTAGTAATGGGCCTCCTCGGACTCGTCATCCAGCTCCACAGCGGCGGCGAAGGATTCCTCGGCCCCCCCGCTGTCACCTTCATTGTAGAGGTTGGAGCCCTTGTTGATCAACCTCTTCACCTTAGGCCCAACCATTATCCTGTGCAGGCGACCCATGGTACCCAGCATGCGATGCGCCCATTTCAATATGTCGTTGGGCCCTCGAAGGGTCCGCCAGGGATGTCGCCTGGGGGCAAATCCTTATACTCGCTTGCGAATCGATGCCGCCGTGAAGACACCTTCCGAGGATGGCAGGCTCAAGGCCGAGATGATCTCCATGGGCCGGGTCCGGGTACCACGGGAGGTGCTGTCCGGATACCGGCTGTCACGTAGCACGGCTGGCCCTGGTGCCGGGTCCACCTCCCTCGCCCTCG
>JAUVRF010000066.1 GCA_030597775.1 Methanobacteriota archaeon
AGGTGGGCAACGACGGCGAGATAAAGGCCACTGGCCTGATCGTCAGGTTCCTCGTGGATGGCACCGAGACCGGGCCCGAGACGGTGTCCATCGACAAGGACGCGACCCGGGCCGTCCCCTTCACCCGGCCGGCCGCCCCTGGCCCCCACGTCCTCTCCGTCGAGGCGGGTGGGTCCTCTGACCAGATCGATCTCGAGGTGGAGGCCAACACCGCCCCTGCGGCCGAACCCTTCATAATGAACGAGGGCACCAGCTGGAAGCCAGGTGTCGAGCTCTTCTTCAAGCCCAAGGCCAACGACGCCAACAACGACCCGCTGGCATACCACTGGGACTTCGATGACGGCATCAACTCGACCAAGGACGCCCCGAACCACATCTACGCGGACCCTGGCACCTTCATCGTCACCCTCACAGTGACCGACACCAGGGGCGGCGAGACGGTGGAGACGTTGAAGGTGGAGATAATCAAGCCCAAGCAGGAGGAGGAATCCCCCGGACCCGGTGCGGTCCTTGCCCTGGTCTCCATCGGTCTGGTCTTCGCCCTCGTGGCGACCCGCAGGAGACGGACCTAGGGAGCCTCTCCACCCGGGCCCCTCCCCACCGGGACCCCTCCTACCTCACCCGGGGCCCATTGACCGCCCATCCCGCCGTATATCGGTGGAAAGTTAATTGGGATGCTCGACTTGAGCGCAGTCATAGGAGGGTTCAGCTTGTCAAAGTTACGCGCAACATCGCTAGTGCTCCTGTTAGTCCTCTCGACCTTCGCCCTGATGGTGCCAGTGACCGCGGAAGGTCCGGCCACGGGCGACGACGGCTCGAGGGTGGCGACCACCGGCAGGGTGGTCCTGGCCGAACTCGTCACCGCAGGCTGGTGCGGAAACTGCCCCAGCGCCGACGGTGCCCTGGAACTCATGCAAGAGACCTACTCACGCAGCGAGTTGGCCATCCTGGCCTACCACCGGGTCGACGACCTGTCCTTCGACGACGGGGACACGAGGATGGCGTTCTACGGAAGCCCGAACCAGCCCGACGTGTTCTTCGACGGCGTGATCGAGGTGGTGGGCAACAAGGGCAGCGTCACCGCCAACCTCGCCGCCTACGAGGTGGCCTACGACGAGCGGGCGGCAGTGGACCCCGCCCTCGCCATCACGGTGGAGGGCTGGACCGACACCACCACCGGCCAGGGCCAGGTGTGGGTGAACGTGACCGCGGACACCGCGCCGACCCTGGGCGACCTTCGTCTCCATGCCGTGGTGTTCGAGGATGATTTCGGTCCCTGGAACGGTGGCAACGGGGTCCTACAGCACCACTGGACCGCCAGGGAGATGCTGGCAGGGCCCGATGGCACCGCGATCACCATCTCATCCGGCGAGACCAGGTCCTTCGCCTTCACGTACGACGCAACCGCCTATGCCCAGGACCTTGACGAGATAGGCGTTGTGGCCTTCGTGCAGTCCGCGGGCACCTCCAGGGAGGTGCTGCAGACCGGTTACATGAAGGAGCAGAAGGCCAGTTCCGTCAACGGGGTCCCCGAGCTGTCCCACGCCACCGTCACCCCCGAGACCGGGAACACCTCGACCACCTTCCGTTACGAGGTCCAGTACATGGACCCGGACAACGACCGGCCAGTGAGCAGCAAGCTCTTCGTGGGCGGACTGTCGTACACCATGCAGACCGACTCGAGCGGCCCCTGGGACGAATGGGTCACCTTCTACCACGAGACCGCCCTGACGGTGGGGGACGACCACACCTACAGCTTCAGCTTCTCCGACGGCAATGACCAGGTGCTGCTCCCCGACCCCGCGTCGGGCCCGAGCGACTTCGACGGACCCGTGGTCGAGCCACCCAGCTCCGCTCCCACCCTGACCCTGGCGAGCATCCAGCCCGCGGAGGGAGACGCCCTCACCCTGCGCACCTTCTCGGTCGTCTACACGGACGGGGAGGGAGATGCTCCCAGTATCGCACAGATAGTCATCGACGGTGTGGCATACAACATGACGGGCGACGGCACCGACTACAGTAAGGGCGTCACCTTCACCTACTCGACCCTCCTCTCCGTCGGCGACCACGAGTTCCATATCATCTTCGGTGACGGCAGACATGGCGCCCGCCTGCCAGCCCAGGGCGAGAACGTCGAGTCCGTGACGCCCGAACTCCAGCGGATCGTCGTCCTGGCCTCCCACGCCGCGGACGGCGAGGTGGTGCTGGGCGAGGAGGTCAGGCTCGGGTTCCTTCCCGATGGCGTTCCCGTCCGCGCCGTCACCTCGTACCTCTGGGAATCCGATGTTGACGGCATCCTCGGCAACGAGGCGGAGGTGACGTTCACCCCCAGCCTTGGTCCCCACAGGATAACCATGACCGTCGAGACCGAGGACGGCACCCACAAGGACTGGATTGACATCGTCGTGTGGGAAGCCATCGCCGAGGCCGTGGTCAGCGATGTGATGTTCAGCCCCGCGGAGCCTGTGGAGGGTGACGTGGTGCGGTTCACCGTCACCGTCGGCAACGATGGCACCATCGATGCCGAGGATGTGCTCGTGAGGCTCCTGGACGCGTCGGGCGAACTGCTGACCTTCGCCGAGCTGACCACTCCGATCGGCCCCGGGGAGACCACCACGGTCACCCTTGAGTGGGAACCCGGGGAGGGCGCTCACGTCCTCACCGTTGAGGTGGCCGCGTCCACCGAGCAGGTGTCGATCCTCGTGAAGGAGAACTCCCCTCCCCTGGCCACCATCTCCGTAGTGGGTCTCGACGAGGGCGACAAGGCCGAGTTCTCGGTGGGCGAGCGCATCCACTTCATCGGCCTTGCAGCCGACCCTGAAGGCGAGACCGTCACCTACGAGTGGAACTTCGGGGACGGCGGGACCTCCGACGAGGTCGAACCGGAGCACGAGTACGGAAGGGAGGGCACGTACGAGGTCACGGTGACCGTCACCGACCCCCGTGGCGCATCCACGACGAGCACCTTCGAACTCGAGGTCATGGACACCGCGACCCCGGACGTCGGTCCCTTCACCGTGGTGATGGTCCTGCTGATCTCGGCCCTGGTCATGGCGGTCCTCCGTAGGCGACGCTAGCGCACCTCGACATCCACCACCGCATGGACGATGGCGGGCGCGTACGACTTGACCTCACGCCAGGAGAGCAGTCGTGCCGAACGGCCCGCATCCGCGGCGGCGGCCTCGACCGCCGCCATGGGCCTCTCGGGCACCTCCTCGATACCGTACTTCTCGTGGAGGTGCACCACTCCCCCGTCGGGACCGAGGGCCTCCATGGCCACGTCGAGGAAGCCCTCCGTGCCCCCCACGTAACCCATGACCACCCGGTCGGCAACGCCCCTTGGCACGACCTCCCTGCAATCGCCCAGCAGGGGTCTCACCACGTCCTCGACGCCGTTACGGCCCACGTTGCTCGTCAGGTAGCCGTGGGCCTCGGTGTCGATCTCGGCGGCGTGCACCATGCGAGGCGAGCCCAGCACCGCCATGGGCAGGGTGAAGTAACCGATGCCCGCGAACATGTCCACCACCGTCTCGCCATCCCGGACGGTCCGTCCCATCCGCAACCGCTCTCCCACGTTCCCCTTGGAGAACATCTGGCGGGCGGTGTCGAACTCGTACTCCACGCCGTGCTCCCTGTGAACGGTGACGGTGCCCTCCCCCCAGCGGAGGCGCACCGAGGGCCTGCGGGCGACGCCCGTCACAGGCCCCTCCTCGGCCATCACCGCGCCGACCCGGAGGACCCGGGCATACATCCCCGCCATCTCGGCCTCCCTCTCGGCGAGGCCTCCTGGCACCCTTATCAGGAGCACTCGGCCGAGTCGCTCCCACCGGTCGGGTAGCAACGCCACGGCGTCCCCGGACCACCCCGCCTCGCGGGCGTCCCGGCGGACATGGTCCAGGGGGGTTCGCAGCTGGTCACGGGGAGGTAGTTCGCCATCCTCCACCTCCCCCAGCTGATGCTCTATGCCCCGGAGGACGCTGGTGGGCGGAAAGACCCGGACCGGGATGAGGGCGTGATCGTCACGGGTGGTGACCTTGAGCCCACGCTCGACCACATCGGCGCCCAGGAGGCGGCGGAGGGCCTCGTCCACGTCATCCCGGCGAACTCTCACGACCCGCATGGTACAACCCTTATTAACCCCAAGACCATTGAGGTTTCGGAGGGAGAGAGATGGATTTTCAGGGGAGAGATGTAGTAAGCATCAACGATTTCACCCTTGAGGAGATAAACTACATCCTGGACGTGGCAGAGGGGATGGTCCCCGCCGCGAAGGGCGAGGAGGTCCTCGACCTGATACCGGGAAAGATCCTTGCCATGATGTTCTACGAGCCCTCCACCCGCACCATGCTCTCCTTCGAGACCGCGATGAAGCGCATCGGCGGCAAGGTCATCGGCTTCTCCGACGTCAGGGCCACATCGACCGCGAAGGGCGAGACCCTGGCGGACACCATCAAGATGGTGGAGGCCTACGCCGACGTCATCGTGCTGCGCCACGATCGCGAGGGCGCGGCCCGCATGGCGGCCGAGTTCTCCGACATCCCGGTCCTGAACGCGGGGGACGGCGCGGGACAGCATCCCACCCAGACCCTGCTGGACCTCTACACCATGCGGAGCGAGCTGGGCTACCTCCGGAAGAAGAGCATCGCCCTCGTGGGCGACCTCAAGTACGGCCGCACCGTCCACTCGCTCACCTACGCCCTGGCGAAGTTCGGGGCCAACCTCCACTTCATTGCACCAGAGGCGCTCCAGTTGCCTCCGGAGGTGGTGTCCCACCTGGAGAAGCGGAACGCCAGCTTCGAGGTCCACGAGGACCTGTCGGACGTGATGGGCGAGGTGGACGTGCTGTACGTCACCCGCATCCAGAAGGAGCGCTTCCCCGACATCGAGGAGTACAACAAGGTGGCGGGGGCCTTCCGCATCGACACCGAATCCCTGACGGGGGCCAAGAAGAGCATGATCATCATGCATCCCCTGCCCCGGGTGGACGAGATCTCCCCCGACGTGGACGGGACCAATCACGCCCGGTACTTCCAGCAGGCCTTCAACGGGGTGCCGGTTCGCATGGCGTTGCTGTCCCTTGTGCTCGGGGCCGACCTGGGGGTGTTGAGGTGAGGAAGGAGCTGAAGATCAGCGCCATCCGGAACGGCACCGTCATCGACCATATAACGTCGGGCATGGCCCTCAAGGTGTTGCACATCCTCGGCCTGGACGAGGATCCTCCGACCTCCACGGTGTCGGTGATCATGCACGTGCCCAGCCGGTTACACAGCTTCAAGGACATCGTGAAGATCGAGGACAGGGAGCTCAAGAAGCGGGAGCCCAACCGCATCGCCCTCCTGTCCCCCCACGCGACCATCAACATCATCCGCGACGGCGAGGTGGCGGAGAAGCACCACGTGCGACCTCCCCGGGAGGTCGTGGACCTGGCAAGCTGCGAGAACCCCAACTGCATCACCAACTCCAGAGAGCCCGTCTCCACCAGGTTCAAGGTGATACGGAAGGAACCGATGGTGCTCAAGTGCGTCTACTGCGGTCGCGAGCAGGACGTATGCATCGAGCGATTGGAGTGATCGTGGGCTAGTCCTCACGATCCCTTTTCCCGGCAGCCTTGGTGCCGGCCCTCATCCTCATGAGGACGCTCAGGACCCAGGCGACGCACACAAGGACGATCACGAGCAGTGCCCACTTCCAGGCATGGCTCTCGACGGTGAGGGTGAAGGTCTCCGAGTCCGTGTTCCCCGCGGCGTCCTCCACGGTGAGCGTGACCTCGTACTCTCCCGCCACCTCGAATTCGAAGGTCGGGGCGGGGCCGTCCAGGGAGACCGTCCGGCCATCGTACTCGAAGGTCCAGGTGTACTTGACGATGCCCACGTTGTCGGTGGAGCCGATGGCATTCCACCCGGCCGTCTCGCCCTTCACGATCAACGTGCTCCCGATGTCCATGCCGGCGATCGGTGCCTCTGTGTCCCGGATGGTCAGTTCGAAGGTCGAAGCGGCGGAGTTGTCGGCCGCATCCCACACCCTCAAGGTGACATCGATGACGCCGGGTCTGGTGAAGGTGTACGACGCGGTCACGCCCTCCAGGGTCACCCCCTCAATGTCGTGAACGAAGGTCCATTCGTACCTGACGATGCCCACGTTGTCGCTGGAGGCCGAGCCGTCCAGTAGGACGACCGTGTTCTGGTCCTCGGCCCTGTCGGGCCCCGGATCGGGAACGGGAGCCGTGGTGTCGAGCACCGAGATCACATTGTGTTCGAGGGCGGTGCGGCCCGCTCCGTCCTCCTCGGTCGTTCCCGGGTCGAGGGGACCATCACTTGCCAGCGGTTCCAAGGGACCGATATCCGTGGCACTGGAAACGGGTCCGGCATATACGCTCACGGCTCCCAGGCACGGAAGCAGGAGAGCGACTGCCATCACCATCGTGGCCAGCTTCTGTCTGCGCATGTGGACCAACCCCCATCCTCGACGGCCTCGAGCATCCTCGTGACGGCGATACATGCTCGTGACATATTGTGGACGGTGATCAAGATCGAGACCTCAGATCGAGGTAGATAGAGTTTCCCTGTAAGATGACACTTTGGGAGACCGATCCGGGATCCGGGGCCCATCCTTCCCGCTCACAGCTCGTTCCCGCCCTCGCGGAGCCACTTGAGGTGGGGCCAAGCAAGCACCAGTATGATCAGCGCCATGGCCACCAGGAGCAGGACCCATGGGAGCATCGAGGGCCCCGGCTCGGGGATGACGGCGGGTTCCGGGAGGACGTTCACAGAGGTCTGGGCCTGCGCCTCGCCCTGTCGATCGTCCTCGACCAGGACCGATATCGTGAACGAACCCTCCATATCCGGTATGAACGACCACTCCCCCACAGTGGTGGCAGCGACGGGGATCCCGTTCAGGTACCAGCTGTACAGCAGCTCGTCGCCGTCGGGGTCGGTCGCGTTGACCACCACGGTGACCTTTTCCCACACCTCCACCGTGGGAGGCGGGTCGGGACCGATGGAGAGGATGAGGGGCGCACGGTTCACATCCTCCACGGTCACCTCCCATACCACGTCGAACCCCTCTTCCGAGCGGTCCCTCACCTGGCAGGTCACCGTGTACACGGCCGCGCTGTCGTGGTCGAAGCGGAACACGTAGGTCGCCCCCCCGTCCTCCACCTGCGACCCGTCCACGGGCACCTCGTTCAGGAACCATCCGTACGACAGGTATCCCTCGTCCGGGTCCTCGGCCTCCACGGAGAACCTCTGGGTACCCCCCTCGGCCTCCTGCAGCGAGACGTCGGGCGAGGCGGGCGATCGACCCAGCTGGAATGGCGGCAGGTTCACGTTGACCACGGACACGTTCCACGTGAAGGTGGAGGTGCCAGGAGGTGAACCGGAATCGCTCACCACAACGGTGACGGTGTGCTCGCCCTCGTCGGTGTACGTGGGGGTGTACACGAAGCTGTCCCCCCGTGCCCCCACCGCCAGCAGGCCGTCAAGACGCCAGGAGTACCGCAGCGGCGCGGGACCATCGTCCTCGGCGATCACGCCCAGTCGCACGGTCTGGTTCTCCAGCGTTTCAACTTCCCGTTCCTCGGGCCAGGGGATCAGGAAGGGGGGCTCGTTCTCCAGCCCCACCGTGGAGAAGCTCCATGTGACCTCCGCGGCCAGGGGGTTCCCCGCGGCATCGGACAGGCCGACCCTCACCGTGACGATGTAGGTGGTGTTGTCAGCAAGGTCGTTCCCGGGGTCCAGCACCAGCTTGTGGTACTCCCACCGGAGGTTGCCATCGACGCCTGGCTCCACGACCAGGTTGTCCTCCAGGGGGATGGTCTCGTCCATCCGCTCGGAGAAGGTCACGGTGATGTTGGAGGAGAGGGGCACGTCATCGGAACCGTGGGCGGGGGTGACGTAGCGCACCGTTGGAGGCTCGGTGTCCTGCTGGATGTCCGAGGAGGCGGGCTTGAGCGTCCACGAGTCCCCGGTGTCGGTGGCCCTCCCCTCCAGGTCCAGGGCGGCCTGGGTCACGGGCCACTGGAGGCTCGGGTACAGGGAGAGCAGCGGGTCTCCCGTGGTCGTGCCCTCGTAGAGCACCAGGTAGGCCTCGGCCATGAGC
>JAUVRF010000354.1 GCA_030597775.1 Methanobacteriota archaeon
CAGGAAGAGGTCGTGGAGGCCGTCGTCGAGGCCGTTGTCGAGGAGGTGCCTGCGGAAGGTGAGACCGAGGGGGACTTCGAGCTGATCGTGGAGGAGGATGTCGAGGGGGAGGATGAAGAGGCTCCCAAGACCATCGAGGAGGCCCACGACCAGCTGCTGGGCAAGTTGCTCGGCAAGTGAGATCAGGGCTCACTTCTTCTTCTTCGCCTTCTTGCCCTTTGCCTTCTTCCCGGATCTCTTGGCCTTCCTGTCCTTTGCCTTCTTGTAATCGATGGCGGCGGAGACGAGGCCCACGAAGAGGGGCGCTGGCCTGTTGGGCCTGCTCTTCAGCTCGGGATGGAACTGACAACCGATGAAGTAGGGATGGCCCTCCAGCTCGAAGACCTCCATCCGGATCTTGTCCGGCGCGCGTCCCACGAACTTCATGCCTGCCTCCTCGAGCCGGTCGATGTAATCGGGATTGACCTCGTACCTGTGCCGGTGGCGCTCGTAGATCTCGGTGGACTTGTACAGATGACTGGTCTTGCTCCCCTTGTCGACGAGGACCTGATGGGCGCCCAGGCGCAGCGTGCCGCCCATGTCCGTCGTCGTCTTCTGCTCGGGCAGCAGGTCGATGACGGGATGGGGCGTCCTCGGATTGAACTCGGAGGAGTTCGCCTCGGCCAGGCCCACCACGTTCCTTGAGAACTCCGCGGTGGCCATCTGGAAGCCCAGGCAGATGCCCAGGAAGGGCAGGCCCTTCTCCCGGGCGTGCTTGGCGGCCATGATCTTGCCCTCGGAGCCGCGCCAGCCGAAGCCTCCGGGCACCAGGATCCCGTGGAGGTCCTCGAAGGGCTTCTTCACCTTGCCCTCCTCGATGTCCTCCGCCTCCAGCCATTTGATCTTCACCTTGACGTTGAGAAGAGCGCCTGTATGGATGAGGGCCTCGATGTGGCTGATGTAGCTGTCCTTGAGGTGGGTGTACTTGCCGATCAATGCGATGTTCACCTCGTTCTTGGCCCGGTCGATGCGTTGGACGAACTTGCGCCAATCGGCGAGGGAGTCCCCGTTGGCCTGCAGGTCGAGGCGCTCTATGAGGTAGTCCTTGAGGCCCTGCTCCTCGAGCATCAGGGGAACGTGGTAGATCGAAGGTGCGTCGGGCACCGATATGACGGCCTCCACGGGCACGTCGCAGAAGAGGGCTATCTTCTCCTTGGTGTCCTGACCCATCGGGAACTGGGACCTGCCGAAGATGAGGTCGGGATGGATGCCTATCGCCCGCAGCTCCTTCACGCTGTGCTGGGTGGGCTTCGTCTTCTGCTCGCCCACCACCGACAGCACGGGCACCAGGGTGACGTGGGCGAACATGAGCCGATCGTGGCCCACGATGTGATGGAGCTGACGCACGGCCTCCAGGAAGGGTGCCGACTCTATGTCGCCGACGGTCCCGCCCAGCTCGACCACGCACACGTCCGCGTCGGAGTTCTGCGCCACCTCCTCGATGCCCATGCGGATCTCGTTGGTGATGTGGGGGATGATCTGGACCGTCTTGCCCAGGTAGTCCCCGCGCCGCTCCTTGTTGATGACGGAGCGGTACACCTTGCCAGTCGTGATGTTGTTGTCCGAGGTCAGGTTCTTGTCCAAGAACCGCTCGTAGTTGCCTAGGTCGAGGTCCACCTCTCCTCCGTCGTCGAGCACGAACACCTCTCCATGCTGGTAGGGGTTCATCGTGCCCGCGTCGCAGTTGAGATAGGGGTCGATCTTGATCGCAGTGACCTCAAGCCCGCAACACTTGATAAGTCGGCCAAGCGACGATGTGATGATCCCCTTGCCAAGACCTGAAAGAACTCCGCCCGTGACGATGACGTACCGCATCTCATCCCACGGGAGGCCCATATTGGTTTGGGGGATAAAGAGATTTCTCTCCCGGGTCTCGGAAGCGCCGTCAAGCGCCCTTCGTCGCGAGGCGTACGAGCATGGCCGCGATGAGTCTCTCGGTGTTATCAAGGTCCCGAAGGTCCAGGATCCCCGCTGGGCTGTGGATGTAGCGGGTCGGGACGGCCAGGGGCAGTGCCCGGTAGCCAGTGCCCCGCAGGTGGATGGGGCCCGCGTCGGTGGCCCCGATGCCCGGCTTCTTGAGCTGTACCTTGAGCTTCTCCTCCTTGGCGACCTCGAGAAGGGCGTCCAGCATCCCCGCGTCCGCGACCTGCATCCGGTCCATGACCGTGACGACGGTGCCCGCCTGCATGCGGCTTATTATCTTCTGCCTCGGGACGCCAGGGAAGTCCGCGGCTATCGTGGCCTCCACCACGATGACGTAGTCGGGGTCGACACGGGTGGCTGCTGGTCCCCCGCCACGGGCTCCCACCTCCTCCTGCACCGACCACACGAAGGTGGTGTCGCAGGGCAGGTCCCCGTCCTCGAGGAGACGGAGCAGCAAGTAGCATCCCGCCCGGTCGTCGAAGGCCTTGCCCATCACCCTCTTCTGCGAGAGCCGGCGGAAGGAGGTGGAAGGGGCCATGGGGGTGCCCACCCGGACCCCGGCTCGGGTCAGGGCGGCCTTGTCCAGTCCGGTGTCCACGAACAGGTCGGTCATCTCCGGGACCTTCTTCCGCTCCTCGGGGGATGTGATGTGGGGCGGCTTCATGCCGATGGTGCCCGGGAGGTTCCGCTTGGGTGCCATGACGGTCATCTCGAGCCCGGGAAGGAGACGGGTGTCCCAGCCGCCAAGATTGGAGAAGTAGATGAAGCCCCCGTCGTCGATGTCGGAGGTGATGAGGCCGACCTCGTCCATGTGGGCGATCAGCATCACCTTGGGGCCCTTGCCCTTGACGTGGCCTATCACGTTGCCCAGCTTGTCGATCTCCACCTCGGCCCCCAGTTCCTTGGCCATCTTTACGATGTACTCTCGCACGGCCCCCTCGAAGCCGGCCGGACCGTTAAGTTCGGATAGCCTCTGGAGCACACCGATATCAACCTTCCTTGCCATCCCGACACCTCTCGCTTGGTAA
>JAUVRF010000388.1 GCA_030597775.1 Methanobacteriota archaeon
GATGCCCAGGCGGACCACGGCGTCGTTTACCTCGCAGAGGTCGAAGTTTATCCAGGGCTCCCGGTTGGCCGCCACGATTGCTGGAACGTCGATGAGCTGGGACTGTCCTCTTTCGTAGGTCACGCGGATGCCTCCTGGGCTACCATGTACTTGTTGTCGTTCCAAATCCTGTGAATGATCAGGAGGTACACCAACAGACAGAGCATGCTGAGCAGCGTGAAGGCGTCCACATATTGCGCCGCGTAAGCTATGGCCAGGGCCACCGCAGCACCAATGAACAGGACGCCGATGGACCTGTAGAGGGGGGGCCCCTCGATGGCCATACGGATGATGCCCATGGAGATCAGGGCCGTCGCCAGGGCACCGCAGGCCAACGACAGGGCCTCATCGGGCACGTCGTGGGTGCCGTAGGCCACAACGTTCAGGGTGGCGGCACCCATGGCCCCCAGACTTATGATCAGTGGTAGATGCATCCATCCATACACAGCATAGTGCAATGGCAAGTTGTCCTTCCTCGCGTGGCTGATATGACCGAAGTAGAGCCACCACATACCGAAGGCTAGGACCAGGCCCAGGGTGCAGGTGACCATAACGGAGAAGGTCACACCATGCAGGGCGGAAGCGCCCGCAACAAGGGCGATCACGGACTCACCCAGAACGAGGATGATGAACAGACCGTAGCGCTCGGTTATGTGACTGATGTTGAGCTTGGGCAATCTGAGCTGGTATTTGTAGATGGTGAAGGGCGTCACCAGGTCGATGATCAGGCCTGCACCCCACAGGTAGAACATCTGTGGCTGGTCTACGAATATGGATCCCGTCCAGAGTGCGGCCGAGGTGCCGTAACCGATCAGGTAGCGGTCCGTCACCGGGCGTAAGACGGGGTTGTGTTGTCCTGCCCGCCACCACATGATGATCAGAACGACGCGGAAGGTCGCGTAGGAGGCTGCGAATGCATTGGCCGTCTCTCCGAAGGCGTCGTGGGCCGATACGGCCATGCCCAGCACCGGCACCATGAGGGCAAGGGTCGAGATGCGATGGCTGACATCGTTCCGCTCGAACCGGTCGTTGTACATGGTGGACCCGATCCAGCACCACAGGGCAGGGATGAAGAGCATGATGTACTTGCCCAATCCCTCCCAGGTGAGGTCGGTTGCCAGGAGGTGTGTTATCTCGGCTATCACGGCCACGAACACTAGATCGAAGAACAGTTCGAGCCAGGTGGCCTTGCGCTCCCCCTCCTGCTCCTCGTCGGTGAGCAGTCGCGGAACGTCCCACATTTTCCTACCGATCGCGGTCCTCATCGTTCCTCCCTCACAAGCCTCTGGATATTTCGTCGACCAGGCCCTGCTTGATCTCGCCGCCATCGAGTCTCGCCGTGTAGACGGCCTGGAAGTGGTCCCACACCGGACTCTTGTGGTCCTCCTCCCTGGCCCATCCGCATACGGGGCAGGCTGGCAGCGCGCACGTCATGAGCACGCTGACCTCCTCCACCGTCCTGGCCTTCAGCTCCTCCCGTGCTCCGCACACGGGGCATACAACTGGGAATCCTACCATGTTCTTTCCCCTCCCTGAGATGTTCGCCCTGTCGCCTCCTGACCGGGACTTGGTCCTCATACGGCCCGGAACTCCCCTTCACCTCCACTGGCAAGAGTGGATCTGTTCGACCTTCGGGCGGTAGAGTGTGGCCTCCCGGTTACGAGGCGGTCCCATGATATGGCTGGCGCACTGACCCCCATTGCTATTAAAAGGGTCCCCTGACCCGGGGAGCTCCCCCTCACATCCGCATCGTGGCGGATCGGTTCGGTCTCCTCCGGTAGGGGCCCCGCTCAAGGGTCCCAGTTCCCTGCTGGCCCCTCTGCATTGCATAGGGGACGGCCCTGGATTTAACCCTTCGCATGTGGTAGCCCTGGCCGACGGGGGTGGCGGCAGCGCTCCGGGGCGGGCCGTTCCCGGCTCTCGGGGGCCGGAAGAAAGAAGGTAGTTGGCCCGGGCTGCTGCCTCGAGCTCCCCCTCACCTCCGCTACGCGGATCGGTTCGACCTCGGGGCTCTGGACTGTACAGTACCAGGGGGTCGCACCATTATACGGCTGCGTACATTTAAAATTAATGTACATTGGGAAATATAGATCGTGGAACTGTCCTCGCGACCGTCCTCCCGGGTGAGGGGGGACGGGAACGCCGCGTCGTCCGCTCCCGCCCTCACAACCAGGGAAGGACGAGCACCGCGATGGCCGACATGCCCAGCAGGGGTCCGGTCACCCACCAGGTCAGCCTGTACTCCTCGAAGTACTTCTTCCGGTGGGGGTAGAGGAAGACGAGGCCGATGGTGCCCACCACGACGGCCAGCACGAAGGCGGCGGAGTAGTACATCACCTCCACCGTGACGGGGCTGACGTAGTGCTCCTTCACCCTGACGTCGTAGGGCTTGGCGTCGTTCCGCCCCTCGGGGTCAAGGAAGACGCTGTAATCCCCCGCCTCCGCCTCCACCTCGACGATGATCAGCTGGTCGTCCGAGCTCCTGTGGATGCCCTCCTCCACCGTCTCGTTGTCGGGCGCCATGGTGACGGACCAGATCATCCTGGTGCCCGACGACAGGTCCAGGCCGTGGTCTATCGAGATGATGTCCCAATCGGTCCCCACGTCGGCGCTCCAGGTGCCTCTAACGCCCTCCTCCTCGACCAGCGTCCGGGGCCAGTGGGTGGCCATCACCAGGAGGAAGACGATGAACAACAGGGCCAGGCCCGTGAAGAGCCCGTTGAAGATGAGGGCGCGGCGCCGGTGCTTGTCC
>JAUVRF010000355.1 GCA_030597775.1 Methanobacteriota archaeon
CCCCGGCCGACCCCCGCTATGGTTATAGGCCTCCTGGTCAATAGACGTGGTGAGGCGGGACCATGGCGTTCCTAGACTTCGTGGCAGCAGGGATCATAATCCTTTCCCTGGCCCTGCTGCCCATCTCTCTAAACTCCTACAGGAGGACAGGCAACTCGAAGATCCTCTTCACATTTGTTGCCTTCCTGATGTTCTTCTTCGTGGGAGTGGCACTGTTCTTCTACCAATTCACTCCCGATGCAGATCCGGAGACGTACCTCGGTGCGATCGGGTTACTGAACCTGTTCGTGCTACTGTTGATGTACTTTGCAACGCTGAAGCGATGAGAGGGCCTGCCATGACCGTGCCCGAACTGCTGGAACTAGAGACCAGGAGAGCAATCTATAACCTGGTCTTCACACACCCCGGATTGCACCTCCGGGAGATCCAGCGCCAGCTCGGGATGCACGTGAACCTGGTGGAGTACCACCTACATCAACTCATTTCCAACGAGCTCGTCGTCAGCGTCCATCAGGATGGATACAACCGGTTCTTCCCTGCCCAGGCGCCCGGCGCCGATAAGCAGGTCGACCGGCTCACGTCCCAGGAGAAGCGCGTCCTGGGTATGATGCGCCAGCCCATGCCCCTTCGGATAATGGTGTACCTGCTGGCAACGAACAATGCCCCGCACAAGGACGTCTGCGAGCATCTTGGATGCGCACCATCCACCCTCACGTACCACATGAAGAAGATGGTGAGGGGACAGATAGTGGTGCAGACGACGGCGGGCGAGGGCAAGGGTTACCACCTCTCCGACCGCCGGTCGGTGGCCCGCTTGCTCATGCTGTACAGGCCTGCACCCTTCGATCAGGTGGATGCCTTCTCCGAACTGTGGTTGGACCTCACGACGGAGCCCGTGGAACTCGAGACCGTGGTCAATGCCAGCGGCACCCCTGATTGAGCCTTTTTATTTTTCGAGGGCTGTCCAAATTTTCGAACGGTGTCTAATTTCGTATATAAGGCACGAGCACCCAAGGAGACCTCAATGGGGCGCAAAGCCCCGCTGAGGTGAAGAAAATGAGGAATGCACTTGTGAGACTTACCGTCATCGTCATGATCCTGATGATGGCCACCGCTTCGGTGGCGACGATGGCGGGTGCAGAGGAAGTCCAGGAGGACATGGACGCCCTCCTGGAGGCGACCGAGCCGACCGAGGACATCGAGATGGTAGAGGAGCTCTCCAGCCACGCCACCACCTGGCAGCGGGGCGTTGAGATCATCGATGCCGACTCCGATGGGAATCCCGAGAGCGTCATAGCCTCAGAGACGGGCGAGACCGCCGACGGCGGGAGCTGGACCCGCGTGATCGCCTACAAGGATGCAGACTCGGACGGCACCGTGGACCACCTTGCCGCCTACGAGGTCGCCGAGGACGATATGAGGAAGTACGTGGGCGCGGCCGAGTACAAGGACGCCGACTCCGACGGCAACCCCGAGTCCTTCCAGGCCTTCCAGACCTACGAGGAGTCCGACACCCGGTTCGTGAAGCGGTTCCTGAACTACGTCGATGCCAACTCCGACGGGATCCCCGAACTGGTGGAGTTCTACTCCGTCGGCCAGTGGGACACCATCACCTGGACCACGGCCGCCAAGCTGGTGGACGCGGACAGCGACGGCAACCCCGAGTCCTTCGAGGCCTACCAGGAGGTAGTGCTCTCCCTCACGGTCTGGGGCAAGCGTTACCTCAAGTACGTCGACGCGGACAGCGACGGGAACCCCGAGGAGGTCACCTTCTACGAGGAGGCCCAGTTCAACAGGCTCCATGTGGTGGCCTACGCCCACCTCGTGGACGCGGACAGCGACGGCAACCCTGAACTGATCGAGGCCGTCCGGGCCGTGAGGCTCGGTCTGGTGGCCATCGCCATCGAGGGCGTCAAGTACGTCGACGCGGACAGCGATGGCAACCCCGAGCTGGTGGAGTACTTCGCCCTGGTCGCGACCGACGACGGAATGGCCGTCCGCGGCCTGGAGTACGTCGATGCGGACGCAGACGGCAACCCCGAGACCATCAAGGCCTTCGAGGGCCTGAAGGTGGACGACGAGCTGGTCGCAGCCCGCGCGGTGGAGCTCACCGACGCTGACTCCGACGGTCAGCCCGAGAAGCTCTCCGTCATCGCCTGGGCCATCAGCGACGAGGGCAAGATCGTCGAGGCGATCGAGTGGATCGACGCAGACGGCGATGGTAACCCCGAGTCCATCAAGGCCTACAGGCATCTGGAGACCACCTCCGGCATCGAGATCTCCCAGGCCTTCGAGTATGTGGACGCTGACTCCGACGGCAACCCCGAGAAGGTCGTCTACTACGAGGTCGGCAAGATCTCTATCCAGGACGAGGGGATCAACGCCATCACCGCGACGGCCGGCGAGGAGCTGCCCCCCCTGGAGGAGCTGAGCGATGTGGAGGCACCCTCCACCGATGAGCTCCAGCTGCCCGAGGAGGTCGACGACATCAGGGAGCTCGACGAGGTCTCACAGCCCTGGTCCGGCATGGATATGCAACCTTGGGAGACCGAGGGCGGTGCGGCGGCCCTGTTGCCGTGATCCCCATGGGACCGAGGGTGGTGCTGCGGCCCCACTGCCGCAGCCCCCCTCACCCCTTTCTTTTTTTCCAATTGACCGGTTCATACACCACGCTCACGATCCAGACGGCCCACTGTCAGGGCGGGGTATGAGAAACGTGGTTCCCAAGTGATGAGGAGCAGAAAGAATGCTTGTTCGGATATTGAATCACGGGGAATCCACGCTCGTATCAAACATAATTCTCATTTTGTGATAATGACCGCCACCTTTCTCATGGAACGGCTATTTTCGATCCCGGTGCCCACCGCCCGTTCTAGCAATGGTGAAAGGCCATCGGTCACATCTTTTACTGTGGGTCGAATTGTTCCCTGGAGAGATCGCGCTCTGGGACCGGTCGTCGTGGTCACCGCCAGCCCAGTGCCC
>JAUVRF010000018.1 GCA_030597775.1 Methanobacteriota archaeon
CCGAGGACCTGATCTCGGTGGCGGGCGTCTGATGCTCCTCGTGGATGGCCAGGCCCTAGATGAAGGGCGTCACCCTCCGCAGCACCCACGGCGGGGCAATAGCCTTCGCCACCGGCGTCAAGGTGATGCAACCCGACAAGCATGTCGTGGTAATCGCCGGTGACGGCGACCTTGCTGGCCTCTGTGGCAACCATCTGATCCATGCAGCGCGACGCAACGTAGGCATTTCCGTGTTCCTCCTCAACAACTTCATCTACGGCATGACGGGAGGACAGGTCTCGCCCACTACCCCCGTCGGCGTGCGCACCACCACCTCGCCCTACGAGAACGTGGAGCACCCCATGAACATAGCCGAGGTGGTGGCGGCCGCGGGGGCCAACTACGTTGCCCGGTGGACCACCTACCACGTGTTCCCCCTGATGGAATCGATGCAGAACGCGATGAAGAAGGATGGATTCTCCTTCATCGAGATCTACACCCAGTGCCCGACCAGCTACGGCAGGCGTGTGGGCCTGAGGAAGGGTGACGACCACCTCAGATACTTCAAGGAGAACTCGATACGCATGGAGAAGGCCGCGGGGATGTCAGAGGAGGAGCTGGAGGGAAAGTTCGTGATAGGCAAGCTGATCGAGAGGGACCGGGAGGAGTTCACCGTGTCGCTCAACAACCTCAACGACCGCGTCCAGAAGGGGGAGTACCGATGAGGTTGCGGTTCTGCGGCTTCGGAGGACAGGGCATCGTGCTCGCCGGGTACATCACCGGGAACGCGGCCGTTACCGATGGCAAGAACGCCATCCAGAACCAGTCCTACGGCAGCGAGTCCCGGGGCGGCCAATGCAAGTCCGACGTCATCGTCCAGGAAGGCGACATATACGAGCTGGAGCTGGACGAGATCGACGTGCTTGTGGCCATGTCCCAGACGGCCCACGACATGTACATCGATCAGCTGGAGCCCAACGGGATGGTCATCATCGACAGCGATCTGGTGGAGCCGAGGGAAGAGCAGAGCAACCTCCACGCCGTCCCCTTCACCGACATCGCGTACCAGGCCTTCAACCGGAAGATAATGGGGAACATGGTGATGCTGGGTTACCTGGTCGTAGTATCCGAGGTGGTGTCCGAGGCTTCGATGCGAAGCACCATCGCCTCCAACGTCCCCAAGGGGACCGAGGAGATGAACACCAAGGCCTACGAGAAGGGCCTGGAGCTGGGACGCGAGAGGAAGTAGAGGCGGGTCGTACCAATGAGGACCGAGATCAGGATAGCAGGCTTCGGTGGACAGGGCATCGTGCTGGCTGGCGCCATACTGGGAGAGGCGGCTGTGATCGCCGACATGGAGGCTGTCCAGACCCAGTCGTACGGCCCCGAGTCCCGCGGCGGCGCCGCCAGGTCGGAGATCGTCATCGCAGATGCTCCAGTGGACTACCCCCGGGTCACCGTCCCCGACGTGCTCATCGTCCTATCCAGCGCGGCGATGAGGAAGTACGGCGAGGACAGGGGCGAGAAGACCCGGATCGTGGTGGATGACGACCTTGTCCAGATGGAGGTGGAGGGAGCCGAGCGCATACCCTTCACCATGACCGCCGAGGACCTGGGCAGGCGGATCGTCGCCAACATCGTGATGCTTGGCTTCATCACTAACAGGTTCAAGCTGGTCCCGAGGGAAGCGATCGAGAAGGCGATAATGAAGCGGATCCCCAAGGGGACCGAGGAGCTCAACATGAACGCCTTCCAGGCGGGTTGGGACCTGGCCGACGGAAAGAAGCCCAAGAAGGCAAAGAAGGCCAAGGATGGCAAGAAGGCCACCAAGGGCAATAAGGACGGAAAGGCCAAGAAGGATGGAAAGGCCAAGAAGGACGGAAAGGGCAATGGGGGGAAGGCCTGATGGGCGAGCACCTGGACAAGGAGCACTACGACCTTGTGTGCAAGGCCCTGGGCCCCAAGATGCAGTTCGTGCAGGGGGATGTGGCATACGCCTACGGCGCTCTCCTCGCGGGTTGCACGTACTTCGCTGGCTACCCCATCACTCCCGCCACCGAGACCGCGGAGGCCTTGGCCCGCTACCTACCCCAGATCGGTGGCACCTGCATCCAGATGGAGGACGAGATCGCCTCCCTATCCGCCATCATCGGCGCGTCATGGACCGGCACCAAGGCCATGACCGCCACCTCGGGTCCCGGCTTCTCCCTCATGATGGAGAACCTTGGCTACGCCGTCATGTCCGAGACACCCTGCGTGATCGTCGACGTCCAGCGGTCCGGTCCCTCCACGGGGCAACCCACCGAGTCCTCCCAGGGTGACATAATGCAGGCCCGATGGGGCACCCACGGCGACCACGAGATCATCGCCCTGGCCCCCAGCAATGTGCAGGAATGCATGGACCTCACGATCGACTGCTTCAACCTGGCCGAGCGGTACCGGAATCCCGTCATCCTGCTCACGGATGGTGACGTCGGACACATGCGCGAGCGATTGGTCATCCCCGACAGGGAGGATTACGAGGTGGAGTTCCGGGTCCCACCCCCGGAGGACAAGGAGGCCTACGTCCCGTTCGAGGGGGACGAGAACAAGATCCCCCGGGTGGCCAACTTCGGACTCGGATACCACACGTACGTCACCGGTCTTACCCACGACGTCACCGGCCTGCCGGCCACGGACGATGCCGACAAGCACACCCAGCTGGTCACCCGCCTGGTCGAGAAGATAACTGACAAGCGGGAGGAGATCGTCCGGGTGGAGGTGGAGAAGCAGGAGGGCGCCAGGATCGGCATCATATCCTACGGCATCACCGCACGTCCCGCGATGGGAGCGGTCCGTATCCTCCGCGAGAGGGGAGTTCCGGTGAACTTCATGAGGCTCATCAGCATCTGGCCCTTCGCCAATCGTCAGGTGGCCGAGTTCGCCGCTGGCCTCGACCACATCCTCGTCCCCGAGATGAACCTGGGCCAGGTCGTACACCCGGTAAGGGAGGCCGTGGAGGGGCAGTGCCCCGTCAGTTGCCTGCCCAAGATCGGTGGCGTGATGCACAATCCCCAGGAGGTCTCCGAGGCTGTTGAGAAGATCCCCAAGGGGACCAAGGGGGCCACGGGGGGCAAGAAGGGTGGCAAGAAGGGAATGAAGAAGGGGGGTGGGAGGTAGATGTTCAACAAGGCCAACCACATCCGGGAGAATTACCTGGAGATGACGATGTACCCCTCCATCTTCTGCTCGGGTTGTGGGGTCGGGAACGTGCTCAACTACTCGCTTCGGGCCATCGATGCCGAGCACATCGACCTGGACGGCGTGGTGTTCGTGTCGGGGATCGGATGCTCCTCCCGTATGCCAGGATACATCGACGCGGACGGTCTTCACACCACCCATGGAAGGGCCATTGCCTTCGCCACCGGGGTCAAGACCTCGGACCCGGACCTCAACGTCGTCATCTTCACGGGGGACGGTGACGCTGCGGGCATCGGCGGTAACCACCTCATCCACGCCGCCAGGCGGAACGTGGACCTCACCGTAGTGTGCATCAACAACTTCATCCACCGCATGACCGGAGGCCAGGTCAGCCCGACGACCCCGCTGACCAGCAAGACCTCGACCACGCCCTACGGTAACATTGAGCAACCCTTCGACCTCTGCTCACTGGTGATCGGGGCTGGGGCCTCCTACGTGTCAAGGTGGACCCTTGGCTATCCGTACGAGACCATAAAGGCCATACGGGAGGGGCTTCGGAACAAGGGCTTCTCCTTCATCGAGATGCTGGTCCCATGCCCGACTGGATACACCAAGAAGCAGAAGATCCCGGACGGAAGGGAGACCTGGGACTGGTACAAGGAGAGCACCATCTTGCGAAGCCAGTACATGAAGCTCCCCAAGGCCGAACGGGCGAAGGAGACCCGTATCGTCATCGGGAAGCTCCGGGACAGCCCCCGGCCAGAGTTCTGCGATACCTACGGGAAACTGGTGGAGAAGTACAGGCTCTGATCGGTCATGGCCAGAGTTAGGCCGGCCAAAGGTTCTTATACAGAACTGTAGATTCCCGCTTCCCCCTCCACGTCCTTTGAGCCAGGTGGTCCATGATGCGCGAGCTCCTTTCGGGTAACGAGGCAATTGCCGAGGGTATCTTCGAGGCGGGCGTGAGGGTAGCCGTGGGCTATCCCGGAACCCCCTCCACGGAGATCCTCCAGAACGTGGTCAAGCACCCCCAGGTCTACGCCGAGTGGTGCCCGAACGAGAAGGTGGCCCTGGAGGTGGCGTTCGGAGCCTCGTTCGCAGGAAGGCGTTCCATCGCCGTGATGAAGCACGTGGGCCTCAACGTGGCCGCGGACCCCCTGTTCACCTTCTCCTACACCGGTGTCAACGCGGGTTGCGTGATCATCACGGCCGACGACCCTGGGATGCACAGCTCCCAGAACGAGCAGGCCAACCGGCATTACGCCAGGGCCGCCAAGATCCCCATGTTCGAGCCCACCAACAGCCAGGAGGCCAAGGACCTCCTGAAGGTGGCCTTCGATGTGAGCGAGCGCTTCGACACCCCCGTCCTCTATCGCATAACCACCCGCGTGGCCCACTCCAGCACCATCGTCGACCTTGGCAGGCGGGAGAAGGAGTACGAGATGCCCATCGGGCATGACGCAGAGTCGATGCGCAAGTTCGTGATGGTCCCGGCCAACGCGAGGGTCAAGCATACCCGGATCGAGCAGCGGCTCATGGACCTTCAGGAGTTCTCCAACGAGTTCAACAAGATCGAGTGGAAGGGCAAGAAGGTCGGCATAGTCACCAACGGCGTGGCCAGGCACTACGCCAGGGAGGTCTTCCCCGACGCATCCATCCTGAAATTGTTGATGTCATGGCCCATTCCGGACGAGCGCGTAAGGGAGCTTGCCGATGCGGTGGACCAGCTCATCATAATCGAGGAGCTCGACCCCATCATCGAGGAGACCATCAAGGTGATGGGCATTGATTGCATCGGGAAGGACAAGGTTCCCATCACGGGAGAGCTCAGCCCCGACGTGCTCAGGAGGGCATTCTTCGACCTGGACGAGGCCCACGAGGTCATCGGCCTTCCCGATATACCACCCCGACCCCCGGTGATGTGCCCTGGCTGTCCCCACAGGGGTCTGTTCTACATGCTCAAGAAGTTCGACCTCATAGTCTCTGGTGACATCGGCTGCTACACGCTGGCCGTCCTCCCGCCCCTCTCGGCGATGGACACCTGCCTTTGCATGGGAGCCTCCGTCTCTGGAGCCCACGGCATGGAGAAGGCCATCAAGGAGGAGCAGGCCCGGAGGGTCGTGAGCGTCATCGGTGACAGCACCTTCGTCCACAGCGACATCACCGGGCTCGTTAACACGGTCTACAACAAGGGCACATCCACCATCATCCTCCTGGACAACCGTACCACTGCGATGACGGGGGGTCAGCACCATCCCGCCACCGGAAGGACCCTCGAGGGCGAGGAGACGAACCGTCTGGACTTCGTGAAGGTGGCCAAGGCGGTGGGAGTGGAGTACGTCCAGAAGTTCGACCCCTACGACCTTGACGAGACCAAGGACGCCCTCATGAAGGCACTCCAGTTCAAGGGCACCAACGTGATGATATCCACAAGGCCCTGCGTCCTGGCGCCAAGGAAGATCAGGTTCGACCACGTGGTGTGGTCCGATACGGACAACTGCAAGCGGTGCGGCATGTGCCTCAAGCTGGGTTGCCCGGCGATCGAGAGGCACGAACCCGGGACCGACGGGGAGAAGTTCGACGTGATCGTCAACGACGAGCTGTGCGTCGGGTGCGACCTCTGTCTGCAGATGTGCAAGTTCGACGCACTGAAGAGGAGGGAGGGCTGATGGTCGTCGACGAGGGAGTGACCAACATCCTGATGTGCGGCGTGGGTGGTCAGGGCGTCATCCTTGCCTCCAACATCACGTCGACCGCCGCGATGCTGGCCGGCTTCGAGGTGAAGAAGTCCGAGGTACACGGGATGTCCCAACGGGGCGGTTCCGTGGTCACCCACGTTAGGTACGGCGAGTCGGTGAGCAGTCCGTTGATCTCGAAGGGTCGGGCCGACTACATGCTCGCCTTCGAAAGGCTGGAGGCGCTTCGGTACATCGAGTACCTCGGCGAGCACGCCATCGCCATCCTGAACACCCGCAGGATGATCCCGACCACGGTGTCCTCGGGCCCCTTCGAGTATCCCGATGACATCGAAGTGCATCTGGGGCGTAACATACCTGTCATAGTGGTCGACGGTCCTGGCATTGCCCGGAAGGTCGGCAACGTGAGGACGGCCAACACCGTTATCGTAGGCGCCCTCTCTGCGAAGTTGGACATACCCCTCGAGATATGGAAGGCGGCCGTCCACCGCTCGGTGCCACCGGGGACCGAAGAGATCAACATGAAGGCCTTCGAGGAGGGCAGGAAGCTCGCCGGATCCCAGGGCTGACATGCCAACACAAAGTGCGATTCATAGAGGTGGTCACATCATGAAATACTGGAACGAGGAGATGGAGACGCTCCCCCGAGAGAGGATGAGGGAGCTCCAGTTCGACCGGCTGAGCAAGCAGGTACGTTACGCGTACGACAAAGTACCGATGTACAAGCGTCGCTTCGACGAGGCGGGTGTTTCCCCGGACATCACCCATTTGGAGGACATCCAGAACCTCCCGTACACAGTTAAGGACGATCTCCGGGACCACTATCCCTACGGCATCCTCGCACGGCCCATGTCCGAGGTCGTTCGCATCCATGCCTCGTCTGGCACGACGGGCAAGGCCACGGTCGTGACCTACACCCGACACGATCTGGACACCTGGACCAACATGATGGCCCGGAACTTCACCGCGGCCGGTGTCGGAAGGGAGGATGTGGTCCACAACGCCTACGGCTACGGTCTGTTCACCGGTGGTCTGGGCTTCCATTACGGGGCCGAGAGGGTGGGCGCAAAGGTGCTTCCCGTATCGGCTGGCAACACCAAGCGCCAGCTCAAGATGATGAAGGACATGGGGTCTACCGTCCTGTGCTGCACCCCATCATACGCGGTCTACCTCACCGAGGTTGCGCCCAAGGAGGGCTACGACCCCAGGGAGGACCTCAACCTCAAGGTGGGGTTGTTCGGAGCCGAGGCGTGGTCCGAGGAGGCACGACGTACCATCGAGGAGACCTTCGGTCTCAAGGCCTATGACACCTACGGCCTCTCCGAGATATACGGGCCTGGTGTGGGGGGAGAGTGCGAGCACCAGAAGGGTCTGCACATCTGGGAGGACGAGGTGATGATCGAGATCGTCGACCCCGATACAGGCAAGTGGCTCGAACCCGGAGAGCTGGGGGAGATAGTCCTCACAATGCTGGGCCGGGAGACCATGCCATTGTTGCGCTACCGGACCAAGGACCTGGGCTGGGTCTCGGTGGAAGAGTGTGAATGCGGCCGGACGAGCACGCGGCTCATGGAGATACGGGGCCGGTCCGATGACATGCTCATCATAGGTGGGGTCAACATATTCCCCAGCCAGATAGAGAGCGTGCTCTACGACATCCCGGAGCTTGGGGACCAGTACCAGATCCTTGTGGACCGTTCCAAGGCCCTGACGCGCCTGGGTGTACAGGTCGAGGTCACCCCGGAGTTCGCGGCCGACGGGAATGCGGACTGGGACAAGCTCAACGGACGCGTTCAGGAGAGCCTTAGGGCGACCCTCGCCATCGGTGCGAGGGTCGAGCTCATGGACCCCGAGGCCCTTCCCCGATACGAGGGGAAGGCCGTCCGCGTAATAGATGTCAACAAATGATGCTGACCGTTGGGTATATAAACGCCCGGGCCATGACTACTCGCCATGGTCGATGAGGAGGGGTACCAGGAGGCAAAAGGTCCGACCACGTACTCCTACTCCGACCTGTTCCACATCCCCGCATTTCGCAAGCTATGGCTAGGGGACATCTTCTCCCAGACCTCGGACCGCATGGCCTTCGTCGCCATTGCGGTCCTCGCGTACGGGACGACAAAGAGCGCCGTTGGGCTATCGGTCATAATGGGTGCGTACTTCCTGCCAGCCCTGGTGGTCAGCATACCCGGCGGTGTGGCCGCCGACAGGTACTCCAGGAGGACCATGATGGTCGCCGCGGAGTGCACTCGAGTGGTGATCGCCCTGTTCATGGCATTCCTCAATGCCGGACTATGGCTCCTCCCACTGGTACTTGCCTTTTCGAGCCTCACGTATTTCTTCTACCCCTCGCGCCAGGCATCGATCCCGAACCTGGTGCCTGACGCCGCCCTCATGCCCGCGAACGCGGCCATATCGGCCAACCTGATACTGGGCTTCGCCATCGGTCCCCTCATCGCTCATCATATGCTGACCACGTGGGATACCCAGTGGACGCTGGTGGCCGCCGCTGCGATCATGGCCATAGGCGTCGCTATAATCGCATCGATAACCGTCGAGGCCATCCGCACGCCCGCCAGGGACAGGGAGGAGTCCAAGTGGCTCGGCCTCAGGGAGGGGCTTGCAGCCATCCTAAGTCGTGCGGTCCTATGGCAGGGCTTCACCCTGGTGGCCTTCGTGATGCTGGCCGTGGGAGCGGGAGCCGTCGGTCTGGTCTACTTCGCTGACGAGAACCTGGGTATGGGCAAGGAAGGGTTCACGATCCTTCTCTCGGCCGTGGCCGTCGGAACCTTCGTCGGCGCTGTGACGATCGGTCGTTTGGCGCCTCAATTCCCCAAGGGAAGGCTCCTCATCATCGCGGCCGTACTTGCTGGTCTGATGCTAGCCGTCCTTTCGATGACGGACCAGGTCTATATCGCCCTCGCTGTCATGTTCCTGATCGGCGTGGCCGCGGCCCTGGTGCTGGTACCCTTCACGACAATGCTCCAGGAGTACCTAGGAGACCAGGTCATGGGCACCGGGTTCGGTCTCCTGTCGATGGGTCTCACCGCTCCCCTTCTGGTCGGTATCGCGATCGCGGCGCCCGTGATCGGATCCCATGACGTGCTCTACCTCTTCTGGATGATGGGACTGGTGCTCATCTTGGTTGGTCTGGTCGCCATCGTCCTCTCGCGGTTGTGGAGGGGCGAACCCACGGGATCTTGAGAGGAAGCGGGTGTTGGGGAGCGGAAGCTACGAGGCCATGTCCAATAGGGAAACCTCAGGAGCCTGACACTCGATCCATCTTCAGGATCCTGTGGGTGCCATCCTCAAGTCCCTCCACGTCGACCCTCATTCCCGTCTCTAGCTCGATGTCCGACCTGGCCAGGACCTGACCTCCAGCATCCAGCTTGACCAGGCCGACCATGATAGGGGCCTGGAACCCCTCGGGCACGATGTGCACGGTGGTGTGGGTGATGATCACGCCTGCGCCATCCACCTCTTCAATCCGCATCTCCTTCCTGCACTCGGGACACTTGAGGCGAGGTGGTGCCAACACCTCCTCGCACGAATCACATATGGAGACCTCAAGGCTCATCGTCAGACCCTCCTCATAATGGTCACAAGATTGTTGCTACCGAAACCGCCGATGTTCTGGGTGAGGCCGACGTGGACGTCGTCCAGCTGCCGTCCCTCGGCTTGGCCCCTGAGCTGCCAGACGACCTCAGCGACCTGTGCCAGACCCGTCGCACCCACGGGGTGACCTCGGGACTTCAGCCCACCCGAGACGTTGATGGGTAGCTCACCGTCCCGGCTCGTCGTCCCTGCCTCCAGGGCCTTCCATCCCTCGCCCCTTGGGAATAGACCCACATCCTCGGAGTCGATTATCTCCAAGATGGAGAAGGCGTCGTGGAGCTCGGCGAAGTCCACGCCCGCGGGTGTCACCCCCGCTTCCTTGTAGGCAATGGCAGCCGCCAGCTGGGTCGCCCGGAGACCATCTCCGCGTCTGTCGGCCAATGCGATGCGGTCCGTTCCATGGCCGACACCGGCTATCTCCACATCCGTCCGCCGGGATGTGACCACGACGGCGGCAGCCCCATCGGAAATGGGGGCACAGTCGAACACACGAAGCGGGTCTGCAACCATCGGACTGCTCAGCACCTTGTCAACGTCAACTGGTTTTTGGAAGTGGGCGAGGTGGTTCCGGGCACCGTTTGCGTGGGCCTTTACGGGCACCATCGCCAACGTCTCCCTCGAGAGCCCGTAGCGCTCCATGTACATTCTGGCGACCATCGCACCCAGGGAGGGCATGGTCAGGCCGAGGGCGATCTCGGTGTCCGCGAGGACACGACCAAGTACCTTGGCAGTGACGGGCGTGGGCTTGTCCGTCATCTTCTCGCCTCCGACGGCGAGGACGTTGGAGTAAGCGCCGGACCGGACGGCGAGGGTCGCGGCCTCCAGCAGCGCGGAACCGCTCCCCGAGGAGTTCTCCACCCGCCAGGACGCAACACCCGATAGACCCAAAATGTCGGCGAGCCGGGTGCCCAGGTTGGCGACCTCGGCCAGTTCGTCCGATGTCTGGGACCCCACGATGATGGCATCTACTTTCGGTACGTCACTATCCTCCAATGCCAGCAATGCGGCATCTTCCAGAAGTGCCACCAGATCTAGTTCCGATCGTCCGAAGGGCGTATGGCCGACCCCTGCTAAGTAGCCCGTTGGCATCGAGCGAGGAATGCCGACTGGAGCCTTTAGTGTTTTGGTGAGGGCAAGCAGTGTCGGGGCCCTCGTACCCCTCCCCTCCACTACCAGGTGTAGAAGTACGTGACGTGGATCTCCACGTCCATCGAGACCGGACCTTCGGGTCTTGCGTTTTCCGGAAGGAATGACATGTCGGTGTTGTCGACGACCAGGAAGTACTGGGTACGGGTGTTCTCCAGCTCGATGACGTCATGGACGACGGTGACGTTATGCCAGGAGAAGGTGGAAGAGAAGGACCCCGTGGACGTGTTCCCGTAGGAGTTGTCGTACTGCTCCTGGTCCATGATGTAGACGTCGAAGGGTCCGCCCCCGGTAAGGGTTATGGTGAAGTTCACCTCGACCCGTTCCTCCCATGGATCGGCGAGGAAGTAACGGAAGTGCCCCTCCTCTTGGATGAACACCTCCTGCTCGAAGTCCATGTTCTCCTCCCACGGGTCGCCCCCGAATGAGCCGATGAAGAGGAAGAAGGCCATGAACAATCCAGCGCCCACCAGGATCACCACGAGCAGGACTACGAGGACGGTGTTGATAGAGGAGGAGGGCTTCGTGTCCCGCGGTGGCTGGACCCCCGAGCCGTAGGGGTATCGGGGTGGTTGCCCCGTGTAGGGCATGGGTTCGACCATGAGGGGTAGTTGTCACTGCTCCCATAACAACTTATCTCAATCGTTGTCACTCGCTGGCGCGCATCCTTTATATATCGTACTGGCTTTACGAAGGCTCGCAATGGTGGGATGACAGAGCGGCTATGTGTCCGGCTGCAGACCGGTTTAAGGGGGTTCGACTCCCCCTCCCACCACTCCTTTATATTCCACATTCCATATGGCGTAGCGGAGGTGACGCAATGATACTCATCCACAATACCGCATCGGGCAAGAAGGAGGAGCTCGAGACCATCGAGAAAGGCCACGTGAGGATGTACGTCTGTGGCGTCACCGTCTACGATGACAGCCACATCGGCCACGCCCGGAGCTACGTCTCCTTCGACGTTATGAGGCGGTGGTTGATGCACAGGGGTTACCGCGTCACGTATGTGGTGAACTACACCGATGTGGACGACCGCATCATCGACAGGTCCAACCAGACCGATGAGCCCTGGGAGGTCATCGCCCGGCGTTACATCGCCTCCTACGACGAGGACAGGGATAGGCTGAACAACCTCCGGCCCGACATCACTCCCAAGG
>JAUVRF010000261.1 GCA_030597775.1 Methanobacteriota archaeon
TCGATGGGACGGCGCTCGGGTATGGAGACGTGGATGTTGTCGCCGTCTCGCACGTTGTCGGCGTACTCGTTGGACACGTACAGGGAGCAGAAGCAGGCCCCGAACTCCTCCACGTCGTCCATCATGTAGTCGCAGGGGCATATGATGTCCCTGTCCCACTCCTTGTTTCACACGGTCAGCCTGCAGGGGCAGGCCCGGTAGCCCTCAATCTCTTCCTTCTTCAAGAACACCTCGATGAGGCTCTTGGCGAACTCCTCGTCGGGATTGAGGGTGATGCCCTTCTTCTCGGCGAACCGCTTGAGTATCGGATAGAGCTCGTCAGGCGTCTTCTTCACCATCTAGAAACACCTCCTCTAACTCGTCTGGATGATATCCGATGAGCACCTTGTCATCCCCGACGACGATGGTGGGGAAGGTGAGTCGGGGATTGTGAACGCGCATCTCCTCGATGCACTTCTTCTTCTCCTCACCGTGGAGCAGGTCCACATCGATGACCTCACAATCGATCTCGTGCCCCGAGAGCCACTTCTTGGTGTTCCGGCAATGACCGCAGGTGCTGAGGGCGAAGACTTTGATGGATTTGGCCTCCTCTGGCATGAGGTATCCTCCCTTGAAGGTTTTGGAAGGCCTCATCCCTTCTTTAGCTTTTCCCTAATGGCGAAGGGCCTAGAGGTTGAGTGGTGACAGGTCGAGGTCGCACATCGGACAACGATCGGTCTTGGGCGGCAGGCCGATGTCGTACCCGCACTCGGGACACTCCCCGGGGTCGAAGTCCCTCCAGTTGGATATCAGGGACTTCGGTGCCTGGACGGACATGACCATGCAGGGCGAGTCGGACTCGTTGAGGATGCCATGCCATGTGTTGGGGGGGATGTGCATCGCCTGGCCGCCGCGTAGCACCTTCTCCTCGTCGCCGCAGTGGATGTAGGCATCTCCCACCACCACGTATATCCAGATCTCGCAACCGGGATGGCTGTGCACACGCAGTTCCTGCCCGGGTTCGAAGGTCAGCAGGGAGACGTACATCCCGGGCCTGTCGATGAGGACCTTTCGCCACATTGCCTCGGACCGGAACTCGCTTATCGCGGGGACGTCGAAGAATTCCATTTACCTATCTCCCTATGCATCCATCCCTGCTGGAGTCACAGCAGGGAACTTGGGATTGGTCATGGGGGTTATCAATTTTGGGGTCCGAGTCCAACGGGTGTGCATAGGGCATGATACGCCTTCGACCCTGCAAGGGTCGGGGTAACGAAAAATATTAATAACATGCGCTACAGACATTCAATACGCCTGCTGCTCATCTCAAGGGTGATGGGTTCGCGGGAAGTGCGACCGGGGGTTATTAGTGAAAAAGCGGGCCGCGAGACCACACGAAGTCCTGTCCAATGGTTGGGTCCATTCTAGTTCTTCTTCTCAGTGGTCATGACCCGCTCCTACCTCCGTCTCCGAGTCACCTGTCCTCCGGTCGCCATATCTCCTCTCCAGATAGCCATCTACCTCCGGTGATCCCCTTAATAAGATGGGCGACCGCCACTTGGGTGATCGACGCCTCCTCTCCCATCCATACCAGGTGACCCCTGCAACCATGGTCCGAAGCACCGAAGCGAGGGGGACGCACCTCTGCGTCATCGACACCCTTGACGCCCTCGAGGGACCCGATGATGTCGCACTCTTGGAGGACCGGGGATGTGAACACCACGGCGCCCAGGACCCGGCATCCGGTCGCGGTGGTCAACCTGTCCACGTGCCAGTGGACCCTCTTGTCCCTCCGGACGTGGCGGGCGAGGCGGGCCCGGAGACCCCCCATTGCGGAACCGGCGTACACATGGACCCCCATGGGGAACGAGCACGGGCCCAGGGCACCGACCTGCATCTGCAACTCCTCCTCCAGATGGAGGAAGAGGGCGTAGGTTCCCGCCTCGTCGACTCCCGTGTCGTCGTCCTGCATGAGGTCCGGGCCTGAATGAGGGTGCCGGGTGAAAGGGGTTGTGGCCCGGCGGCCATGCAGAGGGCCCAAACCTTTTATCGGGTCCAGACGATGCCAGGGTCGTGAGGTTCAATCAGCCCCTTGTGGAGGCCGAGTTCTTGGAGCGGGAGAACAGGTTCGCAGCCAAGGTGATCCTCGACGGCGGGCAGGAGAGGGTGCACGTACCCAACACGGGTCGCATGAGGGAGCTGCTTCTCCCTGGTGCCGTCGTGCTCCTTCTCGGCAGCGACAACCCTGACAGGAGGACCCGGTACGATCTTGTTCTTGTTGAGACACCTGATGTGAGTGTCTCAGTGGATTCCCGTGTGCCCAACGCCATCATCTCCGAGGCATTGGCGACGGGTGCCATCCCGGAGTTCTCGGATTATGACAATGTCCGACCCGAGTACACCTGGGGGGATTCCCGCTTCGATTTCCTGCTGGAGAACGATGATGGGAAGGCCCTGGTGGAGGTCAAGGGCTGCACCCTGGTCCGAGAAGATGGCCTGGCCCTCTTCCCCGATGCTCCTACAGAGAGGGGCACAAGGCACGTTCGGGAGCTGACCCGGGCCACAAGGGAGGGGTTCGATACCTACGTGGTGGTCATCGTCCAGCGGTCCGATGGACGTGTCTTCGCCCCAAACGACCGGACGGACAGGGCCTTCGGGGACGCACTTCGCGAGGCCCGGGATGCCGGGGTGGGGGTGATGGCCTGGGGGACCCGGGTGACCCGGGAGGGCGTGGACCTGACGGGCCCCCTGGACGTGGACCTTGAGGCCGCCCTGGAGGTGGTCTCATAGCCCGCGTGAGCCTTCCATGGCCCATCAGCCGGGACCGGGTGAATATAGATGTGCCCTTCGACCTGGGCCTGACCCTGTTGTGCGGCCAGGCCTTCCGATGGAAGCCCACGGACGACGGTGGTTACAGGGGTGTCGTGGAAGGCACCGTCGTGGACATCTGGCAACGCGGCTCCAAGGAGATATACTGGGAGGCCGGTCCCAAACCATTCACGGCCGAACAGATGCGGGCGTACTTCCGCCTGGACGATGACCTTGAGGCGATCCGGGTGGACATCGGCGATCACAGGGTCGATGGGGCCTTCCAGCGGTATCCCGGACTGAGGATCCTGAGCCAGGCCCCCTGGGAGACGCTGATCTCCTACGTGATCTCACAGGTCAGCAACGTTCCACGGATATCCAAGACCGTGGAGACCCTGGCCACCCACTACGGCGACCATCTGGGCGACGGGGTGAGCAATGCCTTCCCCCGTCCCGAACAGCTGGCCCAGGCGGACGAGAGCGCGCTCCGCCTGCTGGGACTGTGCTATCGTGCCCCTCATCTGGTCACGATATCCAATGCCATAGCAGATGGCGAGCTGTTCCTCGAGCCCCTGAAGTACCGGTCCTATGACGAGGCCAGGGAGGAACTGATGGCCTTCCCCGGGGTTGGACCCAAGGTCGCCGACTGCAGCCTCCTGTTCTCCCTCGACCACCTGGAGGCCTTCCCTGTCGACCGCTGGGTCATAAGGGCCGTCGAGGAGTGGTACGACATCACCCCGGGCACGACCCAGGAGGCGATGGGCAGGTGGGCGCGGGACCGCTTCGGTCAGCACGCCGGATACGCCGGCCAGTATCTGTTCCATGCCCGACGGGATGGGGGGGCGGAATGCCTCGGAACGGGCCCAAGAGGCCCCTCGGACATGGAGAACGATTTCGAGGACCCCGGCATGGACATGTGATCACCTGGCCAGCAA
>JAUVRF010000295.1 GCA_030597775.1 Methanobacteriota archaeon
TCGATTCTGGTCGGACCATTCCTGGAGGGGTAGAAAAAGGTATCCGGACGATTATCAAGGGTAGGGGTCAAGCCCTTGTCAGCAGTATCAGGCTCAGGGCCATTATGAGCATGCCCAATATTATTCCCACGATGACCACGTGCTCCTTCCCGTAACGATGGGCCAGGGGCAGCAGTTCGTCGATGCTGATGTAGACCATGATGCCCGCCACGAAGGCGAGCAGGCCCCACAGCAGCTCCTCGGACATGAAGGGCATCAGTATGAGCCAACCGACGATGGCACCGATGGGTTCCGCCAGACCCGATGCGAAGGAGATCCAGAAGGCCTTCTTCCGGTCGCCGGTGGCGTAGAAGATGGGCACCGAGACCGAGATGCCCTCCGGTATGTTGTGGATGGCGATGGCAATGGCGATGGCGATACCGACGCCCGGGTTGGCAAGGGCCGTCGCGAAGGTGGCCAGGCCCTCTGGGAAGTTGTGGATGGCGATGGCAAGGGCGGTGAAGGTCCCCGCACGGAGCAGGTGGGACTTGAGGGCCGCGTTCCTGACCAGGGCCTCGTGGGCGTCGGCGTCCGTGCCCCCCCCGTCGCGACCGTCCTTGATGTCCGTCATCTCGCTCATGGACTCTGGTATGGGCTCGTGGATCGAGATGGTGTCCAGCTCGTCGTCCGAGGCGAACTCGTGGGGGTTGGCATCGTGAGGGATGAGCAGGTCGATCACCGCTATGAAGAGTATGCCGAGGAAGAATGCGATGGTGGCCCACACATCACCGACCCCGGCCACCGCGCCGGGGAGCAGTTCCACGAAGGAGACGTAGAGCATCACTCCGGCAGATAGGCCCAGGGCGAAGGCCAGGTATGACATCCTCGGCCGCTTGAAGAAGAAGGCGATGGCGCTGCCGATGCCGGTGGAAAGGCCGGCGATGAGGGTGAGGAACAGGGCGAACGCCACATTCGGATCGATTTCCATCGGCCATGCCTCTTGCGAAAGGACCGGGCCCGCTAGGCGCGTTCCCTGAGCTCATCCAGGGTCAGGAGGGGTATCAACTTTGCCCCGGCCTCCTCCAGAGCCTCCCGGGCTCCCTCTCCCCTGTCCACGACGACGGTCACGACGTCCACGTGGACCCCGGCGTCCCGAAGGGCCTCCAGGCCCTTGATGGCGGAGCCCGCCGTGGTGGTCACGTCCTCCACCATGAGCACCCGGTCGCCATCCTCAAGGTCGCCCTCGAACAGGCCCATGGTGCCGTGGCCCTTGGGCCTCTTGCGCACCATGACGAAGGGCAGGCCAGTCTCGAGGCTGACGGCGGTGGCAAGGGGAATGGCTCCCAGCTCCACCCCGGCGATGCGGTCCACGTCCCTCGCGTGGAGGGCCATGCCCTCGGCGCACAGGGCCAGCACCCCCGGTCGGCTGATGGCCCGCTTGATGTTGACGTAGATGTCGCTCTGGCGTCCAGAGGCGAGGGTGAAGGTGCCGAACTCCACCGCCCGGACGTCGATCAGCGATTGTGCCAGCCGTTCCTTGAGTTCATCCATCCTGTCCTTCCCTCCTCGACGTCACCAGGGGACGTCCTTCTTCCCCATCTTGTATCCGATTATATTAACGCTCCTGTGGAGCAACGGGGAGATGATGAGCACCACGAGCATGTGCCATGGGAAAGCGTAGGCCTCGGGCCAGAAGGTCTCCATGAACCAGGGGTTCGCGAACACGATCGCCAGCAACCACGAGCCCAGGATGAAATCGTACATGTCTATTATGGGCGACTTGGAGCCCCTCTCCTTTCCCGAGCGCCGCTTGAAGAAGGACTTGACGAAGTCTCCGAACAGCGAGCCGAAGGCCATCATGAATCCCACGAAGATCCACGAGAGGTTGGTCTCCCAGTTGGGCATGAGGAAGTCGGTGAGGTCGTTGTTGCCGGCCCCCCGCACGATGACGGAGAGGATGCCCGCGATGCCGATGCCACCGATGGTGCCGCCGGCCAGGCCCCTCCAGGTCTTGCCGTCTCCGAGGATGCGCTTGCCGTCCCTCCAGTTCCGGCCCCCGTCCATGGGAGAGCCTCCACCGGTGAGGACCGCCACCGGGCCCGCTGCGTAGGCCGGTAGCATGGCCCAGAATGCCTGGATGATGATAAGGACCGCCTCCTCCACCGTCATCGAGCTCCTCCCGGCGGGCCATGGGCCTGCGCGGTAAAAACCTTAACCCTGGAACTGGCGGTCACTTCTTCAGGAGGTTCTCCAGCTCCTTGAGGGTCCCTTCCACCCGGACAAGGTCGATGATGGCGAGCACCGTGCTGTGCTTGTCCAGCTGGGCCAGCAGGCCGGCGGCCATCTTGCGCTCCCTCTCACTCTCCAGGAACTCGAAGCCCTTGATGGTGCGGATCCGTGCATCCCACTGCTTGGCCATCTCCTCGGGGGTGGAGGCCTTGAGACGCTTGCGCATGCCCTTGATCTTGCGGGACTGGCTCACCAGCTGCCAGTAGGTCACGTGGTCTATGAAGATCAGGGTGTACTCGTCATCGGACAGGTCTATGTCCACGATGGGGACCATGTCCTGATCCGCCAGTCGGACGGACTCCACGAATGCGGGAGGGGGTAGCTCCACGTCACCGAAGGTCGCCAGCTTCTTGCTGTAGGCCATGTCGGAGTCCGAGATGAAGATCTGGTCGCTCTTGGCGGCGGAATCGGCGGCCATCAGGTCGGGGGCGAATGTCTCGTCCAGGGCCTCGTCCACCATTTCCCGGGAGACGATGCCCGCCGGGACCTCGATCTCGTCGGGCAGCCCGCCGCCCGTCTCTCCCTCCTCTTCATCATCCCGGTCGCCCTCCTCCTCCTTGTCACCCCCATCCCCGTCGCCCTCCTCGTTCCTCCCATCAAGGATGCGTTTCAGGCTATCCGACTCGGGGGTGTAATCGGCCGGGGGTTCGTAGCCGTCAGCGTCCCGGATGGCGAACATAACCTCGGCCAGCTCACGGTCCGACAGGGAGACGCACAGCACGTCGGGCTTCGTGAGGGAGTAGATATCCTCCACCTCTTCGCCCTCTTTGGAGAGGCCCTTCAGGGTGGGGTACACGTACAGCTTCCGGTCACCTATGGTGACGGACTTCAGCACGAGCGGCCACCCCGCTCTTGGATGATCCTCAGCACGTCGTCCGGGTCATCCAGCTCGTCGAGCTCCTGCCGGGCGATAACGGGGGTGCCAGAGATGGAGGTCAGCTCCACATCCCTTTCGATGATGAGCACGCCGTCCTGCTCGGTCACCCGGGATATCTGGGCGATGACCCGGGCCCGCACCTTGGTGTCGAGGTCGGGCCTACCCGCCTTGACCCCCGTGAGGAACCCGTACTCCTTGGTTGAGGAGAGGGCGTTGAAGGGACATCCGATGGTGGGCAGCACCCGGTAGCCCAGGTCCTCCAGGCGGCCGAA
>JAUVRF010000193.1 GCA_030597775.1 Methanobacteriota archaeon
ATCTGTGCTAGGGGCATGTTCGGGATGGCCTGGGTCGAGTCGGTCTCGGGTAGGGGTCCCTGGGGTGCGGTCGGGGGTGCTGCCGGGGGTTCGGTCATACCTGTTGGAAGGGCCGGGGGCTGGGGGGGTGGTGGCACCTGTGGAGGGTGCCGTCCGTACTGGATCCCAGACGGTACCTGGGCGGCCTGTGGGGGGCCCACGAACTCGTAGATGGGCTGATGGACTATCCCCTTCTCGATCCTGGCGTACTCGTAACCTGGAGGGGGGCGGCTGAGCTTGTCCCGGGCGATCATGAAGACGATGATGCCCAGGAGCGGGCTGAGAAGGAACAGCGCCATGTAGGCCGCTTCGTTCCCCCACATGTTGTCCACCTTGAAGTAGATCCAGAGGGAACCGAGTATCCTGGGGACCCCCAGGATGATCGACGCGGTCACCATGATGGGGTCTACCTGGAGGACGACACCCAGGCTGGCCAGGGCCGTCAACACCCCCATGGCGATGTACGGCGCCATGGGGATCACAAGGGCCACGGCCACCAGCAGGAGTGTCACGATCCCCATGATCCGGCGGGCGGATCGCTGCCCCCTCTTCTTCCTGGTCCTGCCCATCGATCGGCTGAATGGTTGTATATCACGGATAAAGGGTTCGCCTTAGGTCGCAGCGTCCGGCACTGACGTCACTGGGCGACCATCACGTCCATGCCGCGCTGGTAGTACATGTTCGCCTTCTCCTCGTCCCCGATGGCGAGGTAGGCGTCCCCCAGGGTCGTGCAGGCGTTCGCGACCATCTGGTCGTTCCCGGTCTCCATGAAGAGGTCGAGGGCTCTCTGGTAGTGCTCCAACGCCCTATCCCAGTCCTCCTCCAGTCGGTCCACCTCTCCCAGCATGTAGTACGCATGGGACAGCAGGCCCTGGTCCTCCCCGGGGGCCAGGTTGTCCAGGGCCTCCTCGAGGTAGTTGCTGGCCACCGCCGGGTCCTCCTTGTCCAGCATGATGGACGCCTGGCGGACGCAGGGGGTGGCCACGCCCTGCCCGTCCTCCACCAGGGTGAAGGACTCGTGGGCCCTCCCCAGCTCCTCTATTGCCTCCTCGGTCCGCTCCAGATCGGCAAGGACCTCGGCGATGGAAAGGTGGCAGTGGGCCGAACCCGATTCGTCGTCCACCTCCTCGAAGGCCGCTATGGCGCGTTGCTGTATCTCGATGGCCTCAGTATCCTGCCCCCTGCGCCTGTGGAGCAGCCCGATGCGGTGGAGGATTCGACCCTCATCTCCCCGCTCGCCCTCGGCCACGGCCCGGTCCAGGACCCGTGTGTACATCGCGTAGGCCGCATCCACCTGGTCGAGCTGGGCAAGTGCGTCGGCCCGGAGCAGGTCCGCCTCGTCCAGGGCAGTGGGGGAAAGGGCCTCGCTGGCAGTGGCCGCCTCGAGTATCCCCATCACGTCACGGAGGAGGCCCGACTCAGCCAGTATCAGGCCCGACTCGCTGGCAAGGGTCGCGACGGCGGCCTCCGCCTCCCCCGCCCTCTCCAGGTGATGGGCCCGCTCCACCGTCGCCATCGGGGTGCCCAAGCGTCCCCAGGCCTCTGCAGCCTCCCTGTGCCCGGTCTCCCTCTCCTCCGCCGTCAACCGCGAGTAGAAGAACTCCCGGACCAGGTCGTGGAGTCGCACCTCGTCGTCGCCCACGTCCGCCACCAGACCTCTGTCGACGAGGCTGTCCAAGACCACGGGCCCACCGCTGGAGGAGCGTGCCGCTGACATGGCGGCCTCGCGCGGGACGTTCGCCCTGTACACCGACAGCGCCGAGAGGGTCCTGCGTTCCTCCTCGGACAGGCCCTCGAAGACCTCCTCGCGAACGAAGGCCATCACGTCCTTGAAGGGACCGGCCGCCAGGTCCTCGCGCTGCATCACCAGCTCCAGAGCGAGGGGATGGCCCTTGGTGGTGGAGTAGATATGGTCGAAATCCGCGTCCGAGAGGGCCCGGCACTCGAGCATGGCCCGGGCCGAGGCCCGGTCCAGGCCCTCGAGGGGTTGTTCGCTGACCACCTTCTGGATGACCACGTACCTGCGGTCATAGAAGGTGGGAAGGTAGCGGGATGCCAGGATGAATGTTGGTGACGGGCGCTCCTGGAGGATCTCCAGCAGCATCGAGAACAGGTCCACCACCGGGTCGGAGGCCTTGTGGAAGTCGTCGATGAATATCACGCCCTTGAGGTCCTTGAGGGCCTCCTCGAGGGGATAGTACACATCCCCGAGGTCAGGGGCCGGGCGGTCGTCCAGGAGGGTCCGTAGCTGCCGCCGTCCGGCCTCGGCCAGGAAGTCCGCCAGCTGTCCGAGGATGCCGGGAAGCGTATCCCAGTGATGAAGTGTGATCCAAAGGACGTTGGTCTCCTTGCGCACGTCATCCAGGAGGCGGACCGCCAGGGAGGTCTTGCCGATCCCCGCGATGCCGTGGACGACGATGAACCGGGACACGTCCACCATGCCGTTCAGGGCCTCCAGTTCCTCTTCACGACCGTAGAAGGCGCGCAGCTTGGGAGCCCTGGCGGTGCTGTCCACCATCTCGATCTGTTCCTCCCACCTGGTCTGGGCACGTTCGATGTCCAGGAGACCGTCGTCATCGATGCCCCTCAGCAGCTCCAGGTAGGGCACCTTGAAACCGATGTGCTCGGGCACGTCGGAGAAGGCCATCTCCACGTCCTGGTCACCCCTCCGGACCGTCACCCTTCGCAGGCCCAGCTCCTCCCGGAGCTCCTGGGACTTGGCGAAGCCCTGGGGGGTGAGGAAGTACACCTTCTTCTTGCGGAACTCACCCTTCACACGGGTGGTCCGCTCGTCAACCAGGTCCTGCTCGTTTAGCTTCTTCATGGCGCGGGGCACGTTGCTCCAGGCGATCCAAACTGATTCACCTATCCCCTTCTGGGACATGGCCTTGGGAACCTCGTAATCATCGGCGTAACGTATAAAGTTCTGAAGATGGAGCAATATCCGGTCCTCTACACGTAGTTCCTCCGCGCCCATCGATATAAGGAATTGGCTGGACATGATATAAAGTGAACGGGTGGGCCCGAACCTTAATGGTCACGGCATCCCATACTCCCCGGGGATGAGAATTGAGGATCACCATCCTGGTCGACGACATCGCGCCCGATGACGTGACGCCAGTCCATGGGTTCTCGGCCCTGGTGGAAACGGATGAGGCCCGCCTTCTGTTCGACACCGGCCCCGACGGGGAATTGCTCCTGAAGGCCCTGGATAGTCACGGTATCGGTGTCCGGGACCTGGACATTGTCGTGGTCTCCCACTCCCACCACGACCACACGGGCGGTCTCTCCCGGCTCCTCTATCACTATCCACGCCTGCCCGTCTCCTCGCCCGTGGGTGCATCCTCTGAGGTCGCCCGGAAGCTGCCCCGGGAGGCCGTGATATTGGGCGAGGACCGCCCGAGGGAGATCGCCCCCCGGATCTCCACGACCGGCGACCTGGGGGGTTCAGTTCCCGAACAGGCATTGCTCCTGGAGACGATGGACGGTACGGTGGTGTTGACCGGTTGCACCCATTCGGGCCTGGACACGTTGCTGTCATCCGCAGGAGGGAGCGCATCGATGGTCATCGGAGGTCTCCACGACCTTTCCGCCGACGACCTACCCCACCCCAAGGTGGACGCGATCGTGGCATGCCATTGCACCCCCCGCAAGAGGTCGCTGTCCCACAGGTTCGACCAGGTTGTGATAGGAGAGGTGGGATATCAGGTGGAGCTGCAGGAGCCCCCGGATATCAGTCCGATGGACGGAACGTCAGATTGAACTCCTTCTTCACGTCGAGGATGGAGAGCATCGTGCACTCGCCCTGGGCGACCTTGAACGCCCTCTGCACCACCTGGTCCAGCTTGGATGGGGCCTCCACGACGACGTCGAAGGTGAAGCGGTCGTAGACCTCCAGCGCCGCCGCGAACCGGAACTCTCCCGTGACCTTCACGTCGACGCTGTTGACGATCACCCTCTTGAACTGGAGGTACCGGACAATATGGTTGACGAGGCAGGCCCCGACCGCGGCCAGCAACATCTCTCCCGGGGCGGGACCGTCGTCCGTACCGTATCGCCAGTAGGGACCGTCGACCACCACCTCGTGGCCCCTGACGATGGTAAGTGTCCTGATGCCACCGGTCCAGTGGGTGTCCACGGAGAACACATTGGGCTCTTCGGGTGCCGGGGGTGTCATCGGTCCGAGAAGGCCATGGACCTTATTTGACCGTTTCGAATGTCGATCGGGGTGGGTCCTCTCAGCCCTTCCGGACGTAGCTTACGTAGATGTCGCCCTCTTCCTCAAGGCCCAGGAACTCGTTGCCGGTGCGATTGCACCAGGAGGGTATGTCCTCGATGACACCCTCATCGTCCGCCCTGATCTCAAGGACGGTGCCAGGGGGAAGTTCCTTCATCTTCTTGGAGAGTTCTACTATCGGCACCGGGCACATCATCCCGACCGCGTCAAGGGTCTCGTCATGATCCATGCTACCCCCATCCCCGTCGCCCCACGCCCGGGCGCTGGCCGACACCGCTTGCCCCCCCTTCGGCATTCC
>JAUVRF010000212.1 GCA_030597775.1 Methanobacteriota archaeon
CGATGTCGATGATAGGGTGAAGAAGTTGGACCAGCTGGATGAGCGGCTCTTGGAGGGCAAGATCTCCGAGGAGACCTACGAGAGGCTCAGGAAGAAGTACGAGGGGTCGTGACGGGCGCCCAACCCAAATCGGGATTATCGATGATAAAGGCTGTCGCCCGTCAGCCCTCGGCCCTGAGACGCGCCAGGTCGGCGTCCACCATGAGGCCCACCATCTCCTCGAAGGGGACGCGAGGCTTCCAACCCAGGACCCGTTCCGCCTTGCTGGCGTCCCCCAGCATGTCCACCTCCTCGGCGGGCCGGTAGAAGCGCGGGTCGACCCTGGTGTGGGCCTCCCAGTCCGAGATGCCCACCCGGGCGAAGGCCGCCGCCACCATGTCCCTTACAGAGTGGGCCTGGCCGGTGGCGATGACGTAGTCGTCCGCCCGGTCCTGCTGGAGCATCCTCCACATGGCCTCCACGTACTCCGGGGCGTAGCCCCAGTCCCTTCTGGCGTCCAGGTTGCCCAGGAAGAGGGTCTCGTCGTGGCCCAGGCTTATGCGGGCCGCGCTCTGGGTGATCTTCCGGGTCACGAACAGGGGACCCCGCCGGGGGGCCTCGTGGTTGTACATGATGCCGCAGGATGCGTGAAGGTCCTTATGCTCCCGGAACTGGACCACGGCCTGGTGGGCCATGAGCTTGCTGGACCCGTAGGGGTTCCGGGGTCTGAAGGGGGTGTCCTCGTTCTGGGGGCTCTCCGTCACGTCCCCGAAGAGCTCGGAGGTGGAGGCCTGGAAGAGCCGGGTCTTCGGAGAGTACCTCCGGATCCCGTCCAGGAGCCTGAGCACGCCCATGCCGTTTATCTGGAAGACCTTCACCGGGTCCTTCCACGCCAGCGTCACCATGGTGATGGCGCCCAGGTTGTACACCTCGTCGGGAGCGATCTCCCGGATGACCCCGTGGATGCCCCGTGTGGTCGCCAGGTTGCCATAGACCTGGTGTATGTCGTCCAGGCATCCCTCCAGGTGGGCGAGGCACTCCTCCCTTCGGGTCTCGATGAGGCCGTAGACCTCGTAGCCCTTCCCCAGCAGCATCTCCGCCAGGTACGAGCCGTCCTGCCCGGTTATGCCAGTGATGAGAGCGGACCTGTTCTCTGCCATCCGATCGTCCTCCCCTCGGTCCCTGTGTACCCTGCTGTCGCGATGTGGTGTGGGCCTCAGACCGTGGGCTCCGTCATCTCCCTGTGGGAGGTGAGGAGCTCCATGTCCGAGTCGACCATTATCTGGACCAGTCTTCTGAAGTCCACCTTGGGGGCCCAGCCCAGCTTCTCCCTGGCCAGCGAAGCATCGCCCCGCAGCTCTTTCACCTCGGCGGGTCGGAAGTGGGCCTCTGCCACATCCACGTATGACTCCCAGTCGTCGATGCCCACGTGGCGGAACGCCTCATCGCAGAACTCCCTGACGCTGTGGGACTCCCCGGTTGCCACCACGAGATCGCTGGGCTCGTCCTGCTGGAGCATCCTCCACATCATGTCCACGTACTCCGGAGCGTAGCCCCAATCGCGCTTGGCGTCCAGGTTGCCCAGCTGGATCTTGTCCACCAACCCCATCTTGATCCGGGCCACGTTGTACGAGATCTTGCGGGTCACGAACTCCAGCCCCCGGCGGGGCGACTCGTGGTTGAACAGGATGCCGTTGGAGGCGTGTATACCATAGCTCTCCCGGTAGTTCACCACGGCCCAGTAGCCAAAGACCTTGCTGATGCCGTAGGGGCTCCTGGGGTAGAACTTGGTCGCTTCCGTCTGGGGCGTCTCCTGCACCTTGCCGAACATCTCGGATGAGGAGGCCTGGTACATCCGCGAGTCGGGCGCAAGGTACCTGATGCCCTCCAGTATCCGTACCACCCCCAGGGCGCTGACCTCGGAGGTGAGGATGGGTTGCTTCCACGAGGTTGCCACGAAGCTCTGGGCCGCCAGGTTGTAGATCGCGTGGGGCTTGGATATGGAGATGGCCCTGTTGATGGACGCCTGGTCCGTCAGGTCCCCGTCGATGAGCGTCACGTCGTCCAGGATGTGCTCGATGAGCGTGGAGGTGGGCATGGAGGGAATCCGGACGAGTCCGTACACATCGTAGCCCTTCTCCAGGAGCTGGTCCGCCAGGTACGACCCGTCCTGGCCCGTTAACCCGGTGATGAGAGCACTTCTGGTCTCTGACACGAGAATATGTACCATATCCCGGGTTAAAATAGTCTCGGGAGGGCCAGGACCTGGCCTCGGCCAACGGCAGAGACCGTTCCACCTGCGTTCCTTCCATAACGTTTTTTTCCTGCTAAGGTTTTATACGACCTCCACCTTGGGTGTGCCATGGAGCCAGGTAAGCACATAGTGGTCGGCAGTGGACCGGCCGTCATGGTCCAGCTGGAGAACGCCCACAAGGTGTACATGACCGGCCTGGTCCCTGTGAGGGCTCTCGCGGGAGTGAACCTCAACGTGGCCAAGGGAGAGTTCCTGGCCATCATGGGGCCCTCCGGTTGCGGGAAGTCCACCCTGCTCAACCTGATCGGAGCCATCGACCGGCCTTCCACGGGTCGTGTGCGGGTGGCAGGGGTCGACCTGCTCGGCCTGTCCGATGACGACCTTTCAGACTTCCGTCGGGACCGCATCGGCTTCGTCCACCAGTTCTACAACCTGATCGCCTCGCTCACGGCGGCCGAGAACGTGGAGCTGCCCCTGTCCTTCAAGGGCATAGCCGCGGCCGAGCGGGCCAAGCGGGTGGAGGAGCTGTTGGAGCTGGTCGGTCTGGAGGACCGGGCGTCCCACACGCCCTCGCTGCTCTCCGGTGGCGAGCAGCAACGGGTGGCCATCGCGCGGGCCCTCGCCAACCATCCGGACCTGATCCTGCTGGACGAGCCCACTGGAGATCTGGACATCACATCCGGGGACGCCATCCTGGACCTCCTTGCGACCCTCAACCGGGAGGAGGGAGTGACGCTGATCCTGGTCACACACAACCCGCTGGTCGCGGCCTGGTCCGCCCGCACGATCATGATGGAGGACGGAAGGGTGGTGGAGAAGGATGGGGGACCCAAACCCGCTCCCGTGAAATCGGAGGCAGCCTGACCGTGCCCCTCGGCGGTTACATCTACCGGGCCTTCCGTTCCAACAGGCGGCGCAACGCCATGGGCATCGCCGCCGTGGTGGTGACGGTCTTCCTGATGGTGCTGGTAGGTGTGCTGTTCAACGTGGTGATGGGTACCCTCACCGAGACCTTCACCCGGGAGGCGGGGCACGACATCCAGGTCACGCCCACCGTGATCGGGACGGCGAACCTCACGAACGTATCGTACCTGGACATCGATTACGTCACGGGAGTGCTCGAGCGGGACGGCGTGGAATCCATCCACCCCCTGGTCGCCCAGGTGATGTTGGCCTACCCCACGACAGGGACGGTCGAGAACGCTACCTTCACCGCCCTCTTCGGGACCGAGGAGGACTTCGAGGCGGGGACCGTCCTGGAGATGGAGGGCGAGTACGACCTTCAGGGTGATGGATGCGTCATCAGCTCCGAGTCGGCCCGGTACCTGGAGATCGGTGTGGGTGAGGAGATCGAGGTCCTCGGTTATCGCGGGGAGCTCAACCTATCGATCAACTTCACGGAGCTCCTGGACGACCCCGACTTCCAGGAGAACCTGATAATCACCCAGTGGACCGTCAACGGCATCATCGATGTCCGCGGTCGGTTCTACCAGGGGGTATCCACCTACATAGTCAAGGACCTGGCCAAGGTGCAGGAGCTGTACAACATAACCGGGCAGGCCAACCTGATGGTGGGGATGGTCGACCCGAAGATGTACGACCTCAACAACCCCCAGAACCCCGCCGAGGACGTGTTCGTCCTGGCCAAGGACATCGCCCTCGACCTGGGGCCCGGGTACACCGTCTTGGCACCCAAGGCGACGGCCATCGAGGCATCCCTCGAGGCCTCCCGGGCCACCACCGTCATGGCCTACATCTTCTCCATCCTGTTCCCGATAATCGCGGGCATCATGATCGCGTCCATCCTCAACCTCTCGGTGGAGGAGCGGGCGAAGGACCTGGCCACCATGCGTCTCCTGGGCGCCCGCCGATGGATGATAGGGAGGGTGGTGGCCGGAGAGCTGGCCTTGATGCTCCTCGTGGGCATCCCGATCGGTGTGGCCCTGGGCGTTGGGGTGCCCTACCTGGCCCACTGGTACGGCGTGGAGGTGCTGCCCGAGGACTTCTCCCTGGTCGTGGACTGGGGAGTGGTCATGGGCCAGGTGCTGATCACCCTGGCCATCACGAGCCTCTTCGC
>JAUVRF010000432.1 GCA_030597775.1 Methanobacteriota archaeon
CCAGATAGCCTCCAGGTCGTCCCAGCTCGAGGAGATTGAGGGGTCGGTCCGGGAACGCGGGAGCACGATCGGGGCCCGAGAGGAGGCCCTGGCCAGTCGCGAGGACGCCGTTCGGCAGAGGGAACGGGAGATGGAGCGCCTCACCACCGCAGAGGACGCCGAGGCCCGCGCCGAGGACCGGGAGGAGGAGCTCATGGGCCTCCAGAAGGGCCTGGAGGATCGGACCACCTCCCTGGAGCAGAGGGAGGTGGAGCTGGAGAAGGCCTGGGCCCGTACTCGGGAGCAGGAGAACGAGCTCGAACGGCAGAAGGGCGACCTGATGCTCGCCAGGGAGAACCTCCTCAAGGCCGGGAACGAGCTGGAGGAGATACCGCCCTCCCTGGTACCGGCCAAGGTCCAGGGGACGGAGGGGGTCCACCGGGCCCCCAGCGGCCTGGCGATGCGTGCAGCCGAGTTCGCGGCCCTGAGCAAGGAGGAGGAGGCCGAGGAGGCGAAGAAGGCCGCTGCCTTGGGCGAGACGGAGCCTGCCGGGCAGAAGCCCCTGGCAAGGTTACGCTGCAAGGTCTGCAGCACCGTCATCCCCATCTATACCCGCGACCGCCCCTTGGAGATCGAGTGTCCGGGTTGCGGCAAGGGCGGCATACTCAAGTAGAGGGCTCCTCACGAACGAAATGGTTATAGCCGAAAGCGCCTATTCGGGACAAGGTGTTATTATGACCGAGGGCTACTGCATGAAGTGCCGGAATAAGGTCGAGATCAAGGACGCTCAGAAGATCACCATGAAGAATGGCAAGCCCGCAACCCAGGGCACCTGTCCCAAATGCGGGACCAAGGTCTTCAGGATCGGCGGCTGATCCGACCCCACACGTCCCAAGCACCGGCGAGGGTGAACCACCATAGTGGTGCAGCTCGTCGGTCGTTCCTCCTTTTCCAAGATCATCGGTACCAGCGTAAGCTGGTCCATCATCTCTGACCCGGGATGCCCTCACTCGGAGAGTACCCGGTCGATGGCCTCGCCAAGGAGCCTGGACAGCTCCTTCCCGTCCACCTGGCCCTTGAACTCCTTCATGACCTCGCCCATCAGCGGGCCCATGGCTCCCTTGCCCCTCTCGCGAACGAATGCCTCCCGCTCCCGGACGATGGCCTCCACCCGGGATGCGACATCGTCGAGGGACATCCCCCCGAGACCCAGGGCCTCGGCGGCCGACCTGGCATCCTCACCGTGCTCGAGCATGCGGCCCAGCACCTGGGGCATCGCCTCCTTGGAATAGAGGCCATCACCCACTCCGGAGAGCAGGTCCATCAGGGCCAGCTCTGTCACGGCCTCGGTGGACGCCCCCTCGTTCTCGAGCTCCGGTAGCACCGAGAGGAGCACCACGCCCACCAGTTTCGGGTCGTGGTCCTTGGCCAGGGCTTCGAACCGTTCGTCCTCGCCCCGGTTCATGAGCTGCTCTGCCTGGGCCGGGGCGAGGCCCATCTCCCGGGAGATGCGCTCTATCCACTGCTTGGGCATCTCCACGGGTATCTCCGCCACGGCCGCGACCAGCTCAGGAGTGATCCGCACGGGCGGCACATCCGTCTCGGGGTACATGCGGGCGGAGCCCGGAAGGGGCCGCATGTACCGAGTGGTCCCGTCGGGTCTCGCGCCCCTGACCTCCTGTGGCATGGCACCCAGGGCCGCCCTGGCCCGGGAGCTCACCGCCTCCATCGCGGCATGGGCGATCCCCTCGGGTCCTGCCGCCAACACGAAGGCGTCCCCTTCCTGGCAGCCCAGGACCGAGGATACCCTCTCCACCTCCTCATCGGTGACGCCGTAGGCCGGCAACTCGTCGGAGTGGAAGACACCCTTGAGCCCCATGGAGATGGCGTAGCCGGCCAGCTCGGTGCCCAACCGACGGCGGACCCCGTCCACGTCCGGCCCCTTCAGGAGGCCCGCGAAGCCGGGAAGCCTCATCGCCAGGACGACACCACCCGCCTTTATCGCGCCCGCGAGGACCTGGGACCCCGTCGCCTCCAGCACACTGGTGATGTCCGTGGGCTCGGAAGGCACGTCCTCCTCCGTCACGCCCCGGGCGCGGAGGTCCGCGCGTACCGCGATGAGACCTCGCTGGCGCTCCACCTCCTCGGCCACGTAATCGGGGATGGCACGCAGGTCCTGCACGCCCTTGGTCTCGGTCCGCACGCCACCGTCGATGGACACGTTTAGGTCCTGGCGTATGGTGCCGAGGCCCCGCTTGACCCGCTTGGTGGCGCGAAGGAGGGTCCCAAGGCTCTCCGCGACGACGCGCATCTCGGCAGGTGTGCGCACGTCGGGCGCCGTGGCGAGCTCGATAAGGGGGATGCCGAGGCGGTCCAGGCGGAAGGTGGCCAGGCGCTCCTTGCCCCGCGTCACACCCTCCTCGATCCGGCGGGCGGCGTCCTCCTCAAGCCAGAGGCCGTACACTCCAACCCGGTGATCGGCCACCTCCAGGTAGCCGTCGCGGGCAAATAGGGCCGTGCGCTGGAACCCGGTGGTGTTGGAGCCATCGATGACGATC
>JAUVRF010000309.1 GCA_030597775.1 Methanobacteriota archaeon
GACTCCTTCCCGCCCCTGGGCGAGATCACCATCGACCAGGACAGCCAATACACCCCGCAGCATGTGGTGGCCCTCACCTTCAGCTACTCGGACAACAACGGCGTGGCCAATGTGGAGATCGCCAACGAGCCCACCTTCGCCGAGCCCTTCGATGTACCCATGGGGGTGGAGGCGATCAACAACTGGCAGCTCACCGAGGGCGGTGACGGCATGCGGGAGGTCTACCTCAGGCTGACCGATGTTGCCGGGAACACCTTCGTGACCTCCGATGACATCGAACTGTACCTCCCCAAGGCCATAGGCGGCGTCACCATCGACGACGGTGCCGACCTCACCGGGAGGACCGTAGTGGACCTCAGCATCGATCTGCCCCTGGGGGCCCACGTTCACAGAATGCAGCTGTCCAACAATCCCTCCTTCGAGGGGGCGACCTGGGAGACGGCGGCCAGGGAGAGGATGTGGTTCCTAGATCCCGAGGACGGCATCAAGACGGTGTACATCCGCTACCTGGACAAACGCGACATCGTTTCCTTGCCCGTAAATGACACCATACGCCTGGATACCACCGCCCCCTCCGTGAGCCTCACCCTGGACGGGGGCGCGGTCTACACCATCGACACCAGGGTGGACGGTGTCGTGGTCTACGAGGACCTCAGCGAGCCCGTGCGCATGTGGGTATCGGAGGACGATTCCTTTGACCGGGTCCGGGACCGGACCTACTCCGAGACGTTCGAATGGACGATCCCGGCCCGGGAATCAGCCCATTGGGTCTACCTGCGCGTCGAGGACGCCGCGGGCAACTTGGGCGAGACCTCTGCCAAGATCCACTATGCCACCATCATCCCGAAGATCAAGCTGTCCCTGCCCGAAGGCGACGTGACCCGGGCAACGGATGTCATTCCCGTGGAGATCACCCCCGTCGACCCGTACGGCGGGATCGAGGTCCAGCTCACCTTCGACACCTACCCGACCGAGGACATGCCCTGGCTGCCGGTGAGCGGCCTGTTCGAGGTGGAGATACCCGATGGGACCCCCGACGGACCCCACCAGATCCGCGCCCGGGCCCGCAACGCCGCGGGCCTCGAGTCCGGCGTGGAGTCCATCGACCTGGTGCTGGACACCGTGGCCCCCTCCCTGGAGATACTGTATCCCGTGGACGGGTCCTCGTTCAACCAGAAGGGCCTGAAGCTCCGTCTGGAGATAGACGCCAGCGACAGCACCCGCATCATGCGCATGGTCTACATCCTGGACGAGGGCGAGCCCCGGGACATGCCCGATGACGAGCTTGTCACCAACGTGACCCTTGAAGGCTTCGGCGACCACATCATCCAGGTGACGGTGGAGGACGCGGCGGGCAACATCGCCACGAGCACCAGCGTGTTCACCGTGGGGGACGCGAACCTTGCCCACACCTCGTCTGGCCTCGGCCTGCTGAGCCTCGTCGTACTGGTCCTGCTGGGCTCTGCCGGCATAGCCGCCTACGGCTACCGCAGGTCCCGGACCCCCGGCCTGCGCTCCGTGAAGCTCCTGAATGGGGACGGATGGCACCACGACTGGACCCATCCCCACCTGGAGGAGGACGGGGAGGTGGAATGCGCCAAGGTCCCGGTGGTCCCCGAGCAGGTGGACCACTTCAAGGAGGTGAAGAGGGCGGCCGCGGAGGCCGCCGAGGCGGCCCCCGGGGCGTCCCCGGCGGGATCGACGGAGCTGGAGCAGGTGGCGATGCCAGACGAGCTCGGGTCCGAAGAAGGTACGACCGACGAGTGGAAGGAGTACTGAGCCCGAAGGGGCCATTCAGTCCTCGAAGTGCTCGTAGGCCTCGACCTGGTCAAGGTACACCCCGTCGAAAGTCGCGCCAAGGATCCGGCTGAGGTAGCTATCCTCGCTCTTGTAGATTATCTGCTTCCAGGCCGAGTCCCAGTACTCCACCTTGTAGTTGCCCGCCCAGTCGGGGTTCTCACCCTTGAGCCAGTCGGGCCCGCCCACGTTCCAGGCGTTGTTCCAGTAGTACCGGTAGTCCTCGGCCTCCCCGATGCTCATGTACGCGAGGACCAGGCGCGACCCGCCCCCGGACTTGACCTTGAGGGACGTCACCTCCCGGGAGGTGAGGGGAGTCCCATTGTAGAACAGGTCGATGATCAGCACATCGTAGCGGGTGCCGCGGAGGGCCTCCAGGTAGTCCTCCCGGTCCTCGAAGGCGCCCGGGTTGATGAGGTAGAGGAAGTTCTTGGCGTCGGCCAGGGTCCCGATGTCGTCCGTGTTGACGTTCTTGGGCTCCACCGGGTACTCGGGGATGGTGTCCAGCTCCAGGCTGTTGGCGGCGAAGGAGAGGAAGCCCCTCTCGGCGTTCCATCGTATGGAGTCCCATATGTATCCCTGCTGGGAGCAGTAGTCGGTGACCAGTGCTGGCTTGCCCTGGGCGGTGGAGACGTTCAGCATGGTGGACATGTGCTCCAGCTCGCCCACCGGGGTGGGCCGGTCCATGCCGTTGTAGCCGTAGAACAGGTCCTCGCGACCCACGCCATCGATCGCGCCCACGTAACCCTTGGCCAGGGCACCATTGGGCTTGCCATCCTTGGTGAGCAGTTCCAGGCCGTTCTGGGGGACGACGATGAAGTCGGCGTCGGTCCTCCTGGCCTTGGTCGCGATGGACTGGACAAGGTCGCGCATCGCGTCACGCGGTTCCACCTCATCGTCCTGCCAGGGCATGGTGCAACCCGAGGAGACGAGGACGAGGCAGATTATGGCCAGGGCCAGGATGGCTCTACTCATGGCCCTAAAAATTGTTTGGCGCCCGTTATCACCCTTCCCCCCTGGTTCTCAGAGAAGTTTATCAGGTTATGAGTAATTCGGGCCGTCATCTCCAATTTCATTCCAATAAAGGGTTATATGGCGGGGTCCCAAGTAGTAGCGGGTTCGGGGTCGAGCTTCCATGCCGCGTCCTAGTATGTATCTGTGTGTCATGTGTCTCCTCGGGGTGACCTTCCTCATAATGCCCCTGGTCGATGGAGCGGACGATCCTCCCAAGTTGCACTACATTCCCCCCCAGGAGGTTTACGAGGACGAGGTCTTCACACTGGACATCGCCGCATTCGTCGAATGGTGGTCGCCGGAGGGGAACCTCACCTACACCGACGACTCCCCCCTCGTGGAGACGGACCCGGTGACGGGCCTGCTGGTGTGGGACGTCCCCACCAGTGCGGACGAGGGCGAGCACTTCATAACCATCACCATCACCGACGAGAATGGCACGTATATACAGCAGGAGATCAAGATCATAATGTGTCATCATTGCGAGGGTCCCAGGTTCCCTTGGATCGAGGTCCAGAGCCTGACACAGGGTGTTCCCTACGAAATGGATGTGTCCGTCTC
>JAUVRF010000257.1 GCA_030597775.1 Methanobacteriota archaeon
ATACCTGGAGGGCCATGGGATCCTGATGGTCTTCATGATCGACGACCCAGACGACTCCGAGTGGCTGTTGAAATGGGAGTTGTCCGGCCTCACCAACGGGTACTTCGAGCAGATCGACTACACTAGGATCGTCAGTGGCTACTCCCACACAATCCGTGGCCTCCCCCTGGGCGGGTACCATCTCACGGTATATTTACGCGACGGGGAATCCCAGACCGCTTCCTCGGTGGAGTTCATGGTGGTCGAGGAGTACACCGATCCGGTCTCCGCCGGGGCCAGCCCATGGTGGTACTGGGCCTGCTGCATAACCACGTTCATCGTCATCGTGCCCATCAGCTTCTACCTGGTCAAGAGGCGCCAGACCAGCGTCGAACGCGCCCGTGCCGCCCGCATCCGACCCACGGCCGGGGGCTCCCTCACCACCAGCCCACCGCCCAGGACCAGCTACCCCCAGGTCTACCAGAGGCCGCCCTTGCCGCCACCGCTGCCGAAGCAGGTCCCACCGACGATACCAGGCCCCTACCCGATGGGCAGCGGTAGGGCGGCACCGCCGCCGGCCTACGCACCCCGGCGTGTCGAGCCACCTCCGCCTCCTCCACCCCCGCTCCCACCGCGCACACCGCCTCCGCCACCACCGCCTCTGCCGCCCCCACCCACTCCGGCGATGGTCGAGGACTGGCGCGTGGGGTCCGTCGAGGAGTTCGTGGACCTCATCCCGGATCTGCCAGAGGGCTTCCCCGAGCCCCTGTGGGGCATCGACTGGTGGACCCTGGGCAGGGAGGCGGTGAGCACCTCGGAGATGCGCAGCGACGGCCTGCCAGTATGCACGGTGAACGGCAAGCAGTTCCACGCGGACAAGCGGGACATGGACACCTTCATGCAAGAGGTGTAGGACCGACCCCATCCCGTACAATCAAGGGTCAAACCCTAAGGTAAGGTAGGATATTGGAGTACCCGGGACCCTAGGGATCCCAAGTATGGGTGATGCAGATGCGATATGCAAGACTCACTATCTACCTGATCCTGGCGACCATCCTCCTCCTGGCGGGGTCGGTGGCCGCTGACCACGAGGACGTGACCGAAGAGGAACAAGGCGTGTTCCACGGATGGGGTACTGGCCCCATGATAATAGTAGCGATCTTCGTGTACTGGGCACTGGCCCTCCCGATCGGCCTGCTGGTCTACACCGACGCCTCCGAGCGGCGGATGGACGCCAATCGTTGGCTCATGTGGACCCTGGTCCCCTTCGTCGGCCTCGCCGCCGTGCCCCTATACGTGAGGGCTCGCCGTGGCCATCCCAGGGTCGACGTCTTCGACCCCTGGGCCGAGGGCGACCGGGTGGAGGCAGCGAGAATGGCCGAGTGCGAATCGAGCTGAGGTCCACCGGCAGCGGGATACCTTCAAATATGCCTCCCACATTGGAGAGCCCATGGTCGGAGATGACCGGTGGCACGAGCGATACTCCCGACAGCTGGTGCTGGACCCCATCGGGGAGGAGGGCCAACTCCGCCTCGGTGAGACGACCGTGGCCGTCGTGGGCGCCGGTGCCCTCGGCAGCAACTCCGCGGAGATGCTGGTCCGCATGGGCTTTGGCCACGTGCGACTGATCGACCGTGATGTGCTGGAGCTGTCCAACCTCCACCGGGCGAGGGTGCTGGGCGACGCCCACGTGGGCCAGCCAAAGGCACATGCCCTGGCGAAGGAGCTCATGGCCCTGTTCCCGGAGGCCAGCATCGAGGCCGTGGACGAGGACCTGACGGCCGGCAACGCCCTGGCGCTGCTCGAGGGCGCCGACCTGGTCCTGGACGGCCTTGACAACATGACCACCCGCTACATAGTCAACGACGCCTGCATGGAACTGGGCATACCCTGGGTGTACGGCGGCATCGTTGTCACGGGTGGCCTGGTGGCCCCTTTGCTCCCCGGGGGCCCCTGCCTGAGGTGCCTGTTCCCCGAGCCCCCCGAAGCGGGCTCCCTCCAGACCTGCGAGAGCGCGGGCATCCATCCCAGCGCCGCCGGTGTCGTGGCCTCCATACAGGTGGCCCACGCCACCCGCCTGGCCCTGGGTCAGCTGGACAGGCCCCGGCTCATCGCCCTCGACATCTGGACCGACGACTGGAGGGTGATGGACATCGAGGCCCGCAAAGACTGCCCTTCCTGCTCCGGCAGCAACAGGGAGTTCCTGGAGGAGGGGCCGGGAGAGGCCGTCACCTCCCTCTGCGGCCAGGACGCGGTCCAGATCAACCCGGCCAGGCGGGCCAGCATAGACCTGGACGCCAGGGCCCGGGAATGGGAGAAGGTGGGCCAGGTCTCCAGGAGGGGGCCGATGCTCGTGCTGGACCTCGGCGACGTGAGCATCCATCTGTTCACCACTGGACGGGCCCTGGTGAAGGGCACTGCGGAGGTCGCGGTGGCCAAGTCCCTGTACACCCGTTACGTGGGCAACTAGGAGGAATGGTGGATGGTCAAATACGTTGCTCTCATCTCCGGCGGCATAGACTCTCCAGTGGCCGCCCACCTCATGCTCGCCCGGGGTGTCGAGCTGGTCATGGTGCACTTCGACAACCGGCCCTTCACAGATGACGTGGAGGTGGAGAAGGTCCGGGATCTGATAACCCGGCTCCGGGAGATACATGGCGAAATGCCCGCCTACCTGGTGCCCCACGGCGAGACCGCCCAGCTGGCCGTCGCCAGGGGCGCCCCGCGCCGCCTGGGCTGCGTCCTCTGCCGTCGCATGATGTTCAGGGTGGCCGCCGCCATCGCCAGGAAGGAGGGCGCCGTGGGCATCGTAACGGGAGAGTCCCTGGGCCAGGTGGCATCCCAGACCCTGGCCAACATCCGCGCCGAGACGTCGGCCCTGGAAGGGTTCCCGGGCATCCGGCCCCTGATCGGCATCGACAAGCAGGAGATCGTCAGCATCGCCCGGGAGATCGGCACCTACGACATCTCCACCAGCTCCGGTCTGTGCTGCACCATCGTGCCCAGCAAGCCCTCCGTTGCTGCCAGGGATGCCGAGGTGGAGGAGGCCGAGTCCACCCTGGACATGAAGGAGCTGGTCGACGCTGCCGTCGGGGGGGCGGAGCGGTGGTGAACCTGGCCACCGTGAGGCCCTGCAAGGGTTCCTCGGGCACCGAGGTCCTTCCCGAGGAGGAGCTCCATCTGGACCTGGCGGGATGCGCCTCCCGTCTGGAGGCGGCGGGCATGGACGTGACCGACGCCCGGGCCCTTCTGATAGTGAGGGGCGATATCCAGGTGACGCTGTACCCATCGGGAAGGATGCTGGTCCACACCGACGACCTGGAGCTGGCGAGGGAGAGGGCCCTCTCGGTCCTGACCCATGCCGGGGTCGAGTAGGGACCGGACCCCGCCCCCACGAGGACCAGGCAGCGCATTTTTATAAACGTGGTGCCATGCCCCGTGATAGGCCTTATCATGGGATTGGATGTGGAGAGGATAAGAGGGGACTTCCCGGTCCTTCATCGCCAGTGGAGGGGCAGACCCTCGCTGGTCTACCTGGACAGCGGCTGCATGAGCCTTAAGCCCAGGCAGGTGATCGAGGCGGTCGTCGAGTACTACGAGCTACACTCGGCGTGCGCCGGCCGCAGCATCCACTCCCTCGCCTCCATGGTCTCCCGGCGCGTGGACCGGTCCCGGACCGCGATCCGCAGGTTCATCGGCGCGTCCCGCCCCCAGGAGGTGGTCTTCCTGCGCAACACCAGCGAGGGGCTCAACATGCTGGCCCAGGG
>JAUVRF010000431.1 GCA_030597775.1 Methanobacteriota archaeon
CCACTCGCCGCACTCGGACAAAGTCCGGGGTGAGACCCGGCACTGCATCGTGGACACGCCGATGCCCGAGCCCTCCAGGTCGGTGATGCTGACACCGCATTCGATGGTGGTGCTCTGTAACCACTCGTCCGGGTCTGGGAAGGGGTCGGCGTAGGACACGTTCAGTGTATCCACCTTGATGGTCTGGACTAACTCCGCAAAGCCATTGCCCACCAGGTCCTTCACCCTCCACCTGACGCGATTCTCGTACCCGTTGATGAGATCCAATGTGACGAGGCCCTCCACCGTATCTCCTTGTGTGGCTACGCCCAGGTCGTTCCTGGTCCAGTCCGACCACGTGGCCCCGTCCCGCGTCCTCCAAGAGTACTCCAGCGTGGCCGGGTCCGGGCCGGACCCGTTCACGTCGGTGATGGTCATCGACGCCATCACGCTGGTCACGGCATGCCAATCCTGGTCGTCGGGAACGGGGTTGCCGAACACTGGTAGGTCGCCGTCCACGAGCAGGTGGATGGAAAGATCCTCCCGGACGTCTGCGTTGCCGGGAAGGTCCTTCATGGTCAATGTCAGGACCTCGTCCAGGTCGGTCTCCTCGTCCATGTTGATGGACACCTGCCAATATTCCTTCGTGTTGTACAGCCCCTCGCCAGAATCGCCATCGTCGTCCGTCACTACTGGCGTCATCTCGCAGTTGGGTTCGATGTCCTCTGAACCGGCGTACACGACGCGGATGTCTGTGATGTTCACCTGCTCTCCTACTCGCACCCAATCGCCCTCCTCCAGCTGACCCTGCCACTCACCCCGCACTGTTGGAGGGCCCTTGAACTCGAGGCTCGTGACCACTTTGAACAGATCGGTTGATGGCATTGGCCCCACCTGGCCGATCTCGGTCTGGATCATGAGGTCCACGTCGCAGGGGCCCTCGTGGGGCCAGTCCCACCCGGGAATGAACTTGAAGTGGGGACGAAATGCCCCCGTGACCGCATCGGTCTCCACATCCTCCGCCGTGGAGGTGAGCTCGATGGCCCCGAGGGGATCGTCGACGACCTTGAAGGGATTGTCCGAGGCAACGGGGTCCCACGAAAGGGTCACGTCGGCGCCACCCGGGTCGAGGGTGATGGTCGCACCCTGTATGGCGCCCAGGCCTTCCTGTGGGACCAGGTTGGCGATGATGTCGCACTCGCTATAGGCGGCATAGACGGTGGACTCGCCAGGGAGAGCGAGGCCCGCAATCCGCTCCATGATGCCCTTACCGTGGATTATCAACACGTAGCCTCTGCGGGGATGCTCCCCCCAGTCCCCCCCCCACGCGTAAGGATATCCGGCGGGAATGCCGATGGCCACGTCCCCGAAACCATCCCCGTCGAAGTCCCCCACGTCGTTGAGGCCCCATCTGCCGGCCGAGTAACCAGAGAAGTTGCCCGGCACCTGGAACACGAAGTTCGCAACGGGGGGATAGCTACCCTCCTGGTTGAAGTACACGCTGTACTCATTGTATCCGTTCATGTTGTCATAGGTCCAGTTACCAGGGTCGTCATGCTCTATGAGGATGTCGTCCAGGGAGTCGCCGTTGATGTCGACGGATAGGATGTTCCGGGAGTGCATGAACCGCTTATCCTCCCAGATCTTGTCGGTGCTGCTAGGCTTGTTCGGAAGGCCGTCCCGAGAGCCCAGATACACTTCGATGGCCAAGTATCCCGTGACGTTGTCATACACCCGGTACTCAATCACGACGTCGTCGTATTCGTCCCCGTTCACGTTGACGGGGGATGTGACGGTCATCCGGTGATTGTAGTCGACGTAATCAATGGCATCGGGGACGGAGGTCACGCCCTGCTCGGAGCCGTAATAGACGGTGATCCAGGGTCCGGCGATGTCGCTGAGGACCAGATCGGCGTACCCGTCGCCGTTGACGTCGCCTAGATCGAGGCTGTAATACCTATCCCATCTGTCGTGGGCGCCATCGGGCACCTCAAGGGTCGTCGTGAAGTTGGGGATGGTCGAAATCCCGGATGCGGAACCGTAGAAGAGCTCAAGCTCCAACTCGTCTATGACCACAAGATCGTTGTACCCGTCGCCGTTCACATCCCCCGCGCCTCCGTATGTCGGGAGTTCCCATCTCCCAGAGCGTTCGTCGGTGCGGATGGGATAGTGGATGGACACATCGAGGTTGGGTCCGATGCCCTTCGCCCCACCATAACGCACGTCGATGTAGCTGGGCGGCGTGGTGGCATTCACGTCGTCCCAATTCCTCCAGCTCGTCTTGGGCATCGAGACCATGTCGGAGTACCCATCCCCGTTAACGTCGCCGAGCCAACGGTTGGAGTGTATGTCCCACATGGTGGACACGCTCTCGATCTTCGTCATCACCATGTCCCCGGGGTCGCTGTAGTCCCGACCGGGCAGGAGGTAGTTACCCCAGCTGCCGGGCTTCCTGTCGGAGGACACCTCGTCCAGAAAGTAGCCGACGATGAGGTCGTCCATCCCGTCCGCCTGGAGGTCCCCCACATTCGTCACCTGGTAGCCGAAGTAGTACTCGTTCTC
>JAUVRF010000439.1 GCA_030597775.1 Methanobacteriota archaeon
CCCGGTGGCCCTGCTGTACCCGAACGATTACGCCACCGCTGTGCTTGACGGACCCGAGTGGGTGGCGCAAGGCAAGCACACCACCTTCAGCGCACGCAGGTCGACGGACGACCTGTATCCTGACGAGCTCACCTTCGTCTGGTTCTGGGGTGATGACAACGTGACCGATGAGTCCCCGATGAACTTCACCCAACATGCCTACGAGGAGCCAGGGGAGTACTGCGTCACCGTGATGGTCATCGACGCCGAGGGATACGCTGACCTGGCCAATATGACGATCCAGGTGGTGCCGAACCCGCACGTGATTGTCAACGGAGCAGGGAGGGTGACCGACGGGGGAGAGCATCACAACAAGTCCTTCGTCAACATCACCATCTGGAACGTCCTGGGTGGAGAGTCGATCAACGTGCCGACCCTGGACCCCGTGCTATACGACGATGCTTCCAACGCTGCCGACTGGAACGGCACCGACGGTACACCCCCCACCTTCCTGGGCTTCAATGGTTCGGTCACACTCGTGCTCTACTTCGAGTACAGACCGGGAGGCGCCGAGACGCCCCAGCCCTTCGACGCCGTCAGGCTCACACTGTGGTCCCGGGAGTTCCAGTTGGAGACCTGATCCCCCGGTGGCTCACATGCCGTCCGCGAGACGCTCGATGACCTTGGTGCCGGTACCCGTTGCCCTGAAGTGGACCAGCATCTCCCGGGCCTCCCTGTAGGCACGATCCTCGATGGCCTTGGCGTGCTCGTCGGGGATGCTGTCGATGCGGTCCTTGAAGGGCGCGGTGGCCATCTTGATGTTCTTGCCCGTATCATCGAGCCAGGCCTTGATGTCAGCCTTCAGGTCCTCGGGGAACAGGTCGTGGCACATGTTCTGCCACTGGGTGGCAACGTTGCCCTTGCGGATGCCGTGGTCGGCGAACTTGCCCACCATGTTGGGCGGGGTGCCCGTGATACCGTGCTGGGCGATGACGACGCCGAAGGGCCGGACAGCATCGTAGATCTCCAGGGTGCGCACCAGGTCGATATGAACGTCCTCCCCGGGCAGGTAGTTGCCGTGCTTGCTGCCGTTGTTGATGGCCAGGAAGTCGGGGTGGAGGCCCATGTCCGTGAGCTCGGTGATGTACATGAGGGCCTCCTCCACCGTGGTCACCTCCCCCTCGGCACCTGCGGAGGCGCTCTCTCCCACCTCCACCTCCAGGCCCAGGCCGGCGTCGTTGATGGGTCGGGCGAGGTCGGCGGTGATGCGTATGTTGTCGGGGATATCGTTGAAGCTTGCGTCGATGGAGTAGCTGGTGTACCCCTCCTTGAGGGACACGTTCAGGAGGCGTCGGGCCGACTCGATGGCCTCGGTGGAGGTGTCCTTGACGGTGGTGTGGTCCCGGTGGATGAAGAAGGGGCGGGTGAAGCCGATCTCATCGGCGGCGCTCACCACGGTCTCCCAGTAGGTCCTGGGGTCCATCCCGGTGTACCCGCCGTCCAGGTCGCCCTCGGTCTTGGCCAGCTCGAAGCAGATGGTGGCGTCCAGGTCCTCGGCGGCGCGCATGATGCCAGGGATGACGTGCTTGATGCGGGCGTTGCAGGCCATGATTATGACGGGATCGTCCCTAAGGACGCGCACCACGTCCTTGCCGTTGAGGAGACAGACCTTCGAGTCATCCCCCAACTTGGCCAGGGCGTTCGGCGGGCGCAGTTCCAGTACCTTGTGGATGGCATCCATTGTAAAGACCCGGGGCGAAATGGTCCTCTCCCGAATTAACCCTTTCCGTCGGTCTCAGGGCGGCACGTCCCCGTGGACGAAGGTGAAGGAGGCCGTGGGGATGGGACCATCGCCGAAGCGTTCCTCGAGGCGTTGGACGAAGACCTCCCTGGCTTCGAGGAACTCCTCGTCGGACATGAGGGTGAGGGTGGATATGAAGCGTCCGTCCACCTTGTCCATGACCTGCTCCCGGTCCATGGAGAAGCCGGGGTTCACCTCCCGGTCGTGGCCGACATCTGTGAAACCGGCGTCCTCGAGCACAGCCTCCAGGCGGTCGACCCTGGGGAACCTGGCCAGGTCGATCTCCAGCACTCCCGGGAACATGGCGATGTAGCTCGCCTCGATCTCGTCGTGGTCGCGGGTCATGAACAAGACGCGACCGCCCGGGGACAGGACCCTCAGGATCCCATCTGCCATCCCCTGGAGGTCCTCGATGTGGTGAACCACCAGGATGAGCGTGGCTGCGTCGAAGGAACCGTCCTTGAAGGGCATCCTCTCAGCATCACCCCTGACCAGACGCAGGTCCACGTCGTCCCCCGCCTTCGCCCGGGCCTTGGCCAGCATACCGGCCGCCAGGTCCAGGCCGACCACGGGTCGACCCGATCGTTGCTGCATGAGCACGGTGTACCTTCCCGTGCCGCAACCGATGTCCAGGACCCTCTGCCGGTCCTCCAGGTCACCGTGGCGGAAGATATGGTCCATCCAACCCCTGTAGTAATCGGGTCCGAACCCCCGCAC
>JAUVRF010000376.1 GCA_030597775.1 Methanobacteriota archaeon
CTGACGCCGCCGTCGGGCACATCGTCCTAAACGCGCCCCACGAGGTCCCATTGGACCTCTTCGGCCTCCCCGGCCTCGACTTCGGATTTCTTGCCAACAATAATTCAACCGCAGACGACGGCCCCGACCCCGGCCGCTGTTACTTGTTTCGTGCGTTATAGAGGGTTTGTGGGGTGCGGACCAAGGGGAGCCAGAGCTTCGGGGAATTTGTTGTTCACTACGGTACAATTGCACGGGAGGATCCTTCTTGTCGCGTACGGGGACGGTCATTCCATCGAGGTCATCTTTTTACGGCCATCGAGCGAACCTCACTTCCCCCGCCGCTTCCCGCGAGATGTCGCTAGACCGATGAGGGCCGATGCGTCGAGGATCTCAACCTCATCGACCTTACCTTTGGACGTCACCTTCTTGGTGATGAGGACCTTACGACAGGTCAGGTCCTCGACCTTGTCTGCGAACACCTTGACGTCCCTTCTGTCAGAGCGACCCCACTTGACCTCGCCGACGACCACCGGGGTCCTCTTCCTTCCTGTCGTGATGATGAAATCGAGCTCGGGGTCGAACGAGTACTCCAGCTGACCCCCCTCTAGCTGCTGGAACAGTTGCCCCACGAACCGCTCGACGGACTGGGAGACCATGCGCCTGAGGTTGTGCTTTATCTCCATCAAGGAGCGGTCGATCTCGTCCGTCTGGTGTCTGTCGGCAAGGTAGTAGTATGTCTCGAGGAACTGGGACTTCAGTCGATAGACCTTCATCTTGGCCTTCCTGTAGATGGGAACGGTCTCGACAAGGCCCATTCTCTCCAGGTTCGTCAGGTACGAATGAAGGTAATTGCTTCCTTCATGGCCGATGAGACCAGCTTTCTGCAGTCGATGGGCCAGGTCCCCTGGTCGCCACAGGCCGGCACCCAGGCCCCTGATGATCGCCTCGTAGGTCTGGCTGAGCCGTCGATCCGATTCCGTGAACACCTCGCCGACCAGGGCAGACACCGCGAATCGGGCGTTGGGGATCACCTCGTGAAGTGCGCCCTCGATGTTCCCGGCCCTCTTCAACATCGGGACCAGCCATGGTTCCCTCAGATAGGCAGCATACGGAACGGCGACCTCGGGCCCCATTTCTACAAGGGATACGAGCATATCGACCGGCCTGACAAGGTCGAGCCTGTGCACCGATACGAGGCCCAGGAGAGGTGTACCACTGCCCAGGACCCTTTCCACCACATGAAGCGACGGACCCGAGAGTATCACCTTGCCCGACGGGTGAAAGATGGCGAGCTCGTCCAGGAAGCCCTCGGGGAGTCGCTGGAACTCATCGACAACGACCGTCCTCCCATCAATGATATGGCCCTTGATCGTGTCGATCAGGTCCTCGAACGAGTTGTATCGCCCGGTGACGAGACCCTCGCAGTACGACTGGCCGTCCCGCTTGACAGTGATGAAGATATCGTATTCGAGGAAGTTCCGGATCAAGAACGTCTTCCCCACCTTGCGCCGACCGTATATGAGGATCCAACCGGGTGTGTCGTTTATCTGTTTCACCTCGGACCGGTCGAGTATGAGCATGGGTCCATACAGGGCCCTCCGACCATTAATAATTTTGCAAACCACCATTTTAAAATGTTAGTTTTAAAACTACCATTTGCAATAATCGTGATGATGGATGTAAAATGTATCCCTGGCAGGCAACGGCCGATCGTGGCGCCCTAATGGGAGCCAGTGTACAGGATGATACGCTGATCGATGCGTATTGTGGGGTGAGTGGCAGGGCGACGCTGCGCGTCCGACGCGCATCCGCGCGCCTCCCTTGCCAGGACAGGGGCATGGTCAGTGCGGACCACGCCGGGCGGGCCCCGGGGAGGCGTCGTCGGCCGGAGGTGGCCGCGGGCCGCGCGGGCGGAGCGGGCGATGGTGGCCGTGAAGGGGATCCGACGCATCGGGCGGATCGGGATGTCGGTGCAGGACAAGTGGTGTGGTCAAGTACATGACAAGAAGAACCTGACATCGAATGTGCTTCGGACCCCTCCACGTTGTCACGTACGCCATCATGTGACCTCCATGGTATGTGAGGACCACTGCAGGAAGATAATCATGATCATCACCCAAACGTTCACCCATCCCTCTCCGAAGACTATAAATAAATTAACCACCGTTAATTAACCATGGTTAACATAGAACTGAGGAGGACCATATCAGAGTCCATCGACACTCTGCCGGGCTGGGCCCTCGTCTACGGCCGCAGGAAGGTGGGGAAGACCTACATCCTCGAGCACTTCGTGTCCCACGACGTCTACATGGCCGTGAGACTGGACGGCAGCATCTGGATAAAGGGCCTTGCCATCAGCACCATCGGGGACATCGACGAGTTCCCGGAGCTGGTGACCGGCCTCCTCGAGGAGGGGAGGACTGTCGTCATCGACGAGTTCCAGAGGCTCCCCATGTGGGTCCTGGAGGACATCGCGCGGGCGCATCCGTCGGGAAGGCTCATCCTCTCGGGCTCCAGCATGCGAGTCTCGCATACCATCATGGGTCGCAACTCGCCCCTTCTCGCCCTCCTGAGGCCGTTCAGGGTCGGTCCCGTGTCGCCCCGCGACCTGCTTTCCAGCCTGTCCCCCTCGTTCGGTCCGACGAAGGCGATGGAGCATGCCCCGATGCTGAGGGACCCGTGGACGGTCCCCTTCTTCGAGAGGAAAGGCCCCCTCAAGCACCTGGTCGACATGGTATCGCACATGGTACCGGGGCTCGTCGGCGAGATCTTCTCGGCAGACGAGCGGGAACTCACGCGGACCTACTCGTCGCTCCTGGCCATCGTCGGGTCCGGGGTTGGGGACCCCAGGGACATAGCGTAGAAGCTCCACGCCCGCGGGTTCACGTCAAC
>JAUVRF010000229.1 GCA_030597775.1 Methanobacteriota archaeon
GGTGGGTGGCGCTGGAGACCCGGGGGCACATGGCCTGCTTGGCGATCACGTCCACGACCTTGATGTCCTCCCGGGACCGGGAGTTCATCTTCTCCAGGGTCTGGATGGCTATTCGGTGCTGTGATTGCTTGGGAGTGAGGAACATCACCAAACGCCCCTCGTCCAGCGCATGCTGGACGGCGGGCACGAGCACCGAGGCGGTCTTGCCGATGCCCGTTGGGGCATGGGCCACCAGCAACCCGCCGTTCGCCACCGTCTCCCTCACATCATCGAGGAACCTGAGCTGACCCTTTCGCACCCGATTGTGAGGGAACATCGGGTAGGCCCCCCGGTCCACGAAATCCCTGTCACCACCCCCCATGTCCACCGAGGAGCCCGCCTCCGTTCGCTCCTCGAGCCAACCCATCTTCTCCCAGTCCCCATCATCCAGGAGGGTGGCCACGGAGAACCGGCGCAGGGGGAGCACATCCCCGGCCTTCACCACGTAGTCCCCCTCCAGGTCCATGTTCAGGAGCACCACATGGATGCCCGCCTTGCGAAGGGCGCCTCCCCGGGACGGTATGGCCGCCCGGCGGAAGGCCTCCAGGTCCGATTTCCAGGTCGCGCCCATGCCCGATGCGACGACCAGCACACCAGCGGGCGCTCCGGTGTCGAGCATCGACAGGGCCAGGCTCACCCGGAGCCCCCTGTCCACTGCGATGGCGACGGCCGGGTCGCCGTTCCGGGTCCACAGGAGGTCTGGCTTGCCCGTCCTGCTCCGGCCTCCGGCCACCTCCTCGGACGCGTAACCGAGGGCGTGGCCGAGGGACGCGAGGGCCTTTCGTAAGATCGGCCGGTTGACCTTGCCCGTGCCCGCGATCACCTGGTGGCACGCGGAATGCACCAGCTCCAGGAGCTCGTCAATGTCGACTGGGGGCGGGGCAGGTCCTGCCATCGGTCCCCCGATTGCACCGGGCCTACATAAGGCGTACTGCAGGGGGTGAGCGAATCACTGGTCGCCCGTGGGCTTGGAGACGCGGATGCCACGGCTGGCGATCTTGGGCACGATGGGAGCCCTCATCACGAGCCAGGTGGTGGCGGTCTTGACCTCCTTGCCCACCCCGTAGATGGTGTTGAGGATCTCGTTCACGTCCCCCGTGAGCTTGAAGGCGTTGGGCGCAACGGGCACCAGCTCACCCTTGTCCACGATGAACGAGGTGGAACGGTTGGAGCTGCTGAATCCGGAGGCACCCAGTCTGGTGGGGTAGGTGTACCAGGTCCTGGGGATGTAGATGGTCGGTCCCTCCGAGACCTCCACCATCTCCTCCAGGGTCATGTCACCGGGTGGAACGACCAGGTTGGTGCCGAAGGCGTCAGGGGCGCTCCCGGCGCACCTTCCAGGGGTGGTGTACCTGCGAATGCCGCTTCCGGTGGGTTCCCGGCCATAGAGGTACGACCAGTAGGACGTGCCGATCACGTCGTTGTACACACCGTCCTTGATCACCTCCACCTTGCGGGTCGGGATGCCCTCGTCGTCGTGGGTGTGCGAGAGTATCCCCGTCTCCAGGGTCGGGTCATCGTACATGCTGAAGTCCTCCACGGCCACCTGCTCTCCCAGCGAGGGCACATTGCCCTCGCGCCCGCTGCTCAGCTCCTTGGTCTCCGTCGGCAGCCAGGACATGCCCATGTAGATGGCGTTGAGGTCCATCACCTGACCCATCATGTTGTCCAGGAGGTCCGCCACGGTGTACTCGCCCATGATGACGTTGTAGTCCCCCTCGGGGACAGAGCTCCTGCGAGGCTCCAGACGGGCCAGCTCGGCGCCCTGAAGTGCGGCGTCGGCGGGGTCCAGTTCCGCCAGCCTACGGCCCGTGGACCAGCCCATGCCCGATGATGAGGCGGTGGGCCCATCCATGCGTTCGACGGTGAACTGGGCCACCGAGAACGTGTCCTCCTCGTTCTGGAGGTCGATGCCGTGGGAGTTAACGACGGTGACACGGGAGCCGACCGTGATGATGGAGCCCGCCAGTTCCAGGTCGTCCCTGTCCAGGGCGGCGATGGCGGCCTCCGCGAAATCGGCCAGGCGGTCCTCCACGGAGCCCGCGAGGATGTCCCTGTCGATGGGCAGCGAGGGCCCCTTCCGTGAGATCGGCATGGGCAGCGACACGAAGTTGGGGTCGGGTTGCATGATGCGGGCCGAGGCCGCCGCCTGCCGGACCAACCGGTCCAGGGACGCCAGGGAGAGGTCCTGGGTCGTCGAGATGCCAACGGCCCCGCCTATCACCACACGTACTGAGGCGCCCAGGTCCTGGATGCGCTTGAGCTGCTGTATCGAGGGCCGCCCCGTCGCAGCCGGATGGGCCAGGGTCTCGATGCGGGACATAGTGAGCACGTTGGTGGAGACGTAGGCCTCCGCCTCCGAGACCCCATCCATGCCTTCGGCGTCCTTGAGCAGTCGGGAACCGATCTCCACCAGGTCGAAGTCATCCATTCAGGCCACCCCCACGATGGTCCCTTCGCCCACCATGATCGGGCCGCCATTGCCGATGCGTTGGATCTGCATCGGGTCCCCCTTCCCGCAGTTGGGGATTGGCAGCAATTTCCAGGTCTTCTCGTTGCCCACCAGGCGAACCGTGTGGAAGTAGTCCGGGGTGTTGCCCAGGAACGCCAGGTTCTTGACCATGCCAACGATCTCGCCGTTCCTAACCCTCCATCCCATGTAGGCGTTTATCTGCCAGCGGAGGCGCAGCGAGTCGATGGACGGTATGGAGGACTCGCCCAGGATGATGCCCTCCTTCACGTCCTCGATGCACTCCTCCATGGTGGAGGGCCCCTGTGGGTCCGACTCGAAGTAGGTGTTGGTCATGCGGATGATGGGCACGTTGGAGGCCGAGATGGCCCTCATGGTCCCGTTGGGTTCGACCGCCATCTCGGCGGCGCTCTGTCGGCTGTGCAGGAACTCGGACAGTCGGCCCCTCACGATGTTGTGGACCCGCTGGGCGGGGACGCCCTCGTCGTCGTAGTGGAAGGTACCGTAACCTCCCGCGTGGCGCTCGATGGGCCGGGCGTCGGACACCACGTTGACCAGCTCCGAGCCCACCACGTCGCCGGACTTGTTGGACCACCAGGCTCGGCCGGCCCAGGCGCTCTCCCCGCCCAGGACCCGGTCGGCCTCCACTGGATGGCCCACTATCTCGTGGACCAGCAACTGGTCGTACTCGGGTGTGGTGATCACGGTGGTCCTGCCGTCCGCCGGTGCCTCGGCCGTGGAGGCCAGCTCCACGGTCTGGTTGGCGATCATGGGTCCCAGTTCGTAGGGGTCGTTGTCCCCCACCAGGAGCTCCAGGCCTCCCGTCACACCGAAGGGCTTGAAGAGGCCCTGGGCCCCACCCGGACCCGTGGCGTGCACGTAGAACCCGCCGGAGTTCAGGATGGTCACCCTCCGGATGTTGGTGCCCTCGGTGTTCGCGAAATGATGGACCCCCAGGCGGTGGCTGAGGCCGCCCACTGCCAGGGCGACACCCTCGATCTCGCTCATGCCCTTGGTGATGTCCACGATGACATCCTGCTTCTCCTCCAGGGTCCACGGTTCCTTCTTGGCCTCCAGGGGAATGTCCGCCGTAACGGGTTCCACGGATGCCAGCTTGACCTCACCGGTGCCCGATGTGGCCTTGGCCTGGCGCACCGCCCGCTCGACGGCGTCGGCCAGGCTCGCCTCCAGGTACGACACGTTGGGCACGTCGAAGGCAGCAAATCCCCAACCGCCACCGGCCAGTGCCCTCACGCCAAGGCTGGTCCCGTTGCTCACCTGAAGGTTCTTGATGATGCCGTTCTCGGCCTCGGCCGCCGCCTGCTCCACCGCCTCCACGCGAACGTCAGCGTAGGTGGCGCCGAGGGTGGTCGCGGCCTCCATGGCAGTATCAAGCGCATCTTGAATAAGGTCCGATAAATCCTCCTCTACGGCCATTGGCTTTTCCTCCCGGGGAAGCCTGGTACGCCCCAGGGGCCAGAAATATCTTACCCCCAAAAGGCCGGATCGGCGGCATAACCTATCCAATGGCGAGGAAAAATTATATACCCCCCCCTCGTTACGCCGCCTGCGCCCTGTGCGACCAGGAGGTCTTGAGATGGAGAAGGGAGACATTGTCCAGCTGGAATACGA
>JAUVRF010000598.1 GCA_030597775.1 Methanobacteriota archaeon
ACTGCTCAACAAATAGCCACACCACTTACACGCAGACCTGGACCGCGTCAGACTCGTCTCCAAGGACTTAGAATCAGTTATCGATCACGTACTCGGCGAGGGTGCTGAATAAATCGAGATCAATGAGGTTCACGAATGGAGCCCCCTCGTCATCCACCAGCGAGCCTAGGAAGCCCCTCAGATCCTCCTCCATGTCGGGACGGACGGCGACCCCGTAACCAACCGCCATGCCCATCTCCGCAGCGATGGCGACGGAGCGGGGGTAGCCCGTGGCGTCGATGTTGGCCAGGGTATCGGCGGGCGGGTGGAACCTCACCTCGTCCAGGCCCGCCCCCGATAGGACCAGGAGCTGGTCTCCAGACAGGGGGAACGAGGTGTAGAGGTGGATGTGGTGGGCCTCGCCGAACTCCGCCTTCAGTGCCTTCACCATGGAAACGGTGCGGTCCATGGCGTCAACGGGGTCGCCTCCCGTCACACCCGTGCCCTCCGCATCTATGAGGTGGGCCTCCTCGATCGCCTCCTCGATGGTGTCCACGGGTCGCTCGTTGGCGTATATGACGTCGTGGCCCCGCTTGCCCTCCGAAAGGGGACAGTAGAAGCAGCTCGAGTGGCAACGTCCAGTGACGAGCAGGACCATCTTGGAACCCCTGGCGCAAAGGTCGCAACCCCTTGGAAGGTGGCCGACATAGCTGCTGCCCCGCTCCCATTCCTGGACGGGGGTCAGGTCCCCTCACCTCCTCTTGGGTGCCCTACTGGTCGTGAACGCGTAGACAACGATGACAACGGAGGCTACGATCAACACCACGGCGAGGTAGAACATGAGGGAACGGCCCTCATCGTCCCCGTCTCCGGTGTCCTCGGGAACGAGCATCACGTCGTGCCGCTTGGTCTCCTGCTCCAGGGTCATCTGCACATCGAACCCGGCATCCGTGTAACCCTTGGCGGTAACGATGACGGCCCACCATCCCTCGGTCAGCCAATAGACCTCGTACCTGCCCTCATCGTCCGACCTCACCACCTGGTCCTCGTGACCCTCGACTACGATGGAGGCCCCTTCAATCGCCTTGCCCGAAGGCGTCCTCACGTACCCCCACAGGGTGAGGTTCAGCTCCGCCACGTCCGTGAAGTATGCGAACTGGGGAGCCCCGGGCGGGTCGAGGGCGATGTTGCTCGAGGGCGGCAGGTCCTCCGCCTCGAAGTAGTACATGACGCTGGGCCACAGCAGTTCCCCCTCGGAAAGGATGTAGCTGTATATGTCGTTCTGCCCCTCCTCCATCGCGATCCTCCTGAATGAGCCGGAGACGCTGGTGCGCAGGTACAGCCACACCTCCTTCACGCCCACGTTGTCCGTGACCTGGGCGATGAACGCCACCTCCTGTCCCTCCACCAGGTCGGACAGGGCGACGTGGACGATCTGGGGCGGGTCCACGTCCCGGATCACCGCGGTCCGCACCGTTGTCTCGGCCCCGTTGCCCGCATTGTCCACCGCCAGTATCTTGTAGGTCAGGGGCCCGGACCTGGGCTGGGCCGGCAGAAGGGCCCGGTAGTAGTTGACCATGATCAGCTCCATCACCTCCGAGCCCGGCTCTCCGAACACGTCGGTGTACTCCACCACCACCGATGCGACGCCTCCCGCGTCCTCCAC
>JAUVRF010000171.1 GCA_030597775.1 Methanobacteriota archaeon
ACCCAGTTCTTCTCCCGCCTTGGGAAGATAGCCAGCATGCGACAGTTGTCCTCGGAGAAGATCTTCGAGGACGGTGTTATCACGGTGGACCTGGCCCTTGTCAACAAGGGTGGTAGAACTGGCTTCCTCGAGATACGGGACAAGCTACCACAGCAGATCCAGATCGAGGAGGGCACCAACTACCTGATCATCGACCTCAAGCCGAACGAGAGCCTGAGGATGAAGTACAAGATCAAGGCACCCATCCGCGGGATCTTCGAGTTCGGACCAGTCTCGCTCCGTGCACAGGACGTGTTCAACGTCTTCTACAAGGAGCTGGAGCTCGACCTGGTGGACAACGTCACCGTGTTCCCTCTCGTGTACGACATCAAGGACCTGCCCATCAAGTCGCGGACACCGAAGCTGTTCCCCGGAGCCTCAAAGGTCAAGCAGCCTGGCCCCGGTTCGGAGTTCTTCCTCATCCGCAACTACGTTCCCGGCGATCCCTTCAAGAACATCAACTGGAAGGCGTTCGCCAGGACGGGGGAGCTTCTGGTCAACGAGAAGGAGCGCGAGGCGGTCTCGGACATCGTGATAATGCTGGACGCCCGTGCCACATCAGGAACGGGAACCATCGGTCACAACGCACTCATCTACGGCAGCCGTGCAGCGGCGACACTCACCAGCTTCTTCATCAAGCGACGTGACTCCGTCGCCCTCATCGTCTACTCGGACAAGCTGCTGTCGATCAAGCCCTCCCAGGGCTCGAAGCAGCTATTCGAGATCCTGACGGCACTGGCGGGCGCAGAGCCTGCTGGCGACCTGCCGTTCAAGGGTGTGATCGAGGTGTCCTCCCCCTACATGCCCCGACGCAGTCCCGTGATCATCATCTCGAACCTGGATGGTGACCCATCCGTGGTGGAGGCCATATCCGAGCTCCGAACCCTGGAGTTCGATGTGGTCATGCTCACCCCGAGCTCCATCGAGTTCGAGCTGATGGCACGCAAGCGTCTGGAGGCAGGCGTGGAGAGGAGCTTGGAGTACGAGGTCCTGCGCCTGGAGAGGGACGTCCTAATCCAGGACCTGCGTGGATACGGAGCCAGCGTCGTCGAGTGGGACCCCAAGGTCCCGTTGCTCGCGATCCTGATGAGCGCCGCACAATCGGTCGGTCAAACCCAGTTCGTACATCGTGGAGGTGATTGGTGATGACCGGAGAGAAACCCCCGGCGCCACCTACCCCACCCCCGAAGGCGCCGCCTGCGCCGCCTGCGAAGCCTGCGCCGCCTGCGAAGCCTCCGACCCCACAGGAAGCCCCCCCACCGGGGGATGCCGGAGGGTTCGAGGCACCTTCGCTGGTCATGGACCAGGATGAGCTGGACGCAACGATCACCGTCGATGTGGAGACCGTGTTCTCCGAGATCTTCATGGTGAAGGTCCTGGGTGCGCTCTTCTTCGCACTGGCGGGTGTCCTTGCCTTCCTTCCGCCGATCCTGGGTGGCGCGGAGCTCATCGACGTGCTCCCATCCCTGATCCTCGGTATCGTCGGCCTGGTGTGTGGTATACTCGGCATCTTCGTGCGATCCATGAGGAAATGGATGATACTGGTAGCCCCCATATTGCTCATCGCAGCGGTGGCGGCTAGGCCCCTCACTTCCACCATCGGGTCCCTCGACACGATGGACATAATACTGGGCTTGGCATTCGCCGCTACCTGGTTCCTCGCCATCGAGTACCTTCACGCCCTAATCCGGTTCGTGGAGGTCGGCGAGATGGCCATCAAGAGGAGGCTCACCAACTTCAACCTGAGCGGAGTGGTCAAGCACTTCCTCGCTTGGGGCTTCCTCATGCTGGGGCTCATCATTGCAGTGACCTTGGGCGTGATCGGACTGGTGCCACTCATGGGCAATTCCTTCTGGGCGTTCATCGCCGTGGGAGCAATGCTCATATTGGTGGGTTCTCTGGGGACCATCTATCTGTTGACCCAGGGAAGCATGGGATCCGGCGTGCTCTTCGGACTCGCCACCTACACCCCGGGTATCGTGATCGTGCTGGCCGCCGTGTTCCTGTTGGACGGCGACGGTGGTGGCCTTGGCGACTCTGCCGAACTTTGGTCGGTATACGGGATCGCCCTTGCCGCCGCGATCGTCTTCACCCTGTTCGCTTTGGTCCTCACGGTATGGTACTCCTTTGCCGAGGGTGTGGCCAAGGTGGAGAAGGTGGAGTACTCCCGCGAGAAGCTCCAGGAGATGCTGGCCAGCGGTCAGGTCCTGGACCTCGAGGGACAGGAGATGCCTGGAACCACCGCTGGTGGCGAACACGTCTGAACCAAGCTGGTAAGGCATATATCTCGGGGCGGGATCGACCCGTCCCGGGCCCCCCATTTTTTTCCTTCTATTCTTACATCACCAACGGGCACGTACCAGCCCGCTAGCCGTCAAGGGGCGACCCATCTTGACAGGGGACAACCTCACCGACCAGCCCCAAGATCCCGAGCAGCGTCCTGACCAGCCGGAGCCATCACCACCTCCATCACCGATGATGGACGAACCGGACACCATCCAGGTGGATGTGGAGGCCGCGTTCCCAGAGATCCGGAGGTTGAAGTTGGTTGGCGCCCTGCTCTTCGTCATGGCGGGCCTTTCAGCGATACTTCCCATCATCCTTCTGACGGACACGGACCTTGACGTTCGCACTCTCGTTGCGGTCGCCCTCGCGGCAGCCGGTATCGCCGTCGGTGTCACGGGGCTTGTCTCCCCGGGCCTGAGGCGACCGGCCATCATGGCAGCTCCCATCATCATAGTGGCCGCCGCCGCGGCGGGATCGCCCGGTGTATCCCTGGACTCCATTCCACCGCTGGAGCTTGCACTGGCATTCGTCTTCGGCCTATCACTGCTGCTTGCGATCGAGCACCTTCACGCCGTGATGCGCTTCGTGGAGCTGGGGGCCTACGTGACCCGTCAGCGCCTGACCGCTTTTCGCATCTCTAGCGTTGTCGACCATTTCCAGATCTACGGCGTCGCGCTCGTCGCCCTCATCACCCTGGTCACCGCCATTGTGGTCGTGGGGGTTCCCTGGGTGTTCGCCCAGGGCTCCGATGCCAGCCTCGGCAGGTCCGTGGAGCTGAACTCGGTGTTCGGCATGGCACTGGCTGCCGCCGTGGTCTTCAGCCTCTCTGCGATCATCCTGGTCTTCGTCAGGACCGTCATCCCACAGCGGGTGGAGGTGGAGAGGGTGGCGTACTCCCGGGACCGCATGGAGGACATGCTAAGCTCCTCCCGGTCGATGGAGAACCGGCAGGGGGAGGGGAAAAGGAAGGGAGGGGCCTGAGCCAGCGAGGCTGTCCGCTGCCTTGTCAAGGATGTAGGATGTTACCTGGCCGGCACGGACCCTTCCGTCGTAATTGGTGAACCCGTAGTACACCGAGAGCGTGTAGTCGTTCCCCGTGTCCTCGACCTCCCTGAAGCCGAAGGGGTTGAAGAGGGGATGCTGGTTCCCGGCCTCGGTGCACGTCACGGTGACCACCACGACGTTGCCTCCGTCCTCGGTCCAATCGATGCCACCATCGCCGGTCCAGTTGTAATCGAAGAGGATCGTGCCCGGATTGGTGTTCGTTCCCGAGGCGGACTTGGTCTGTGACTCGCCATCGGGGAACATGACAGTGACCTCGAAGGTGTCCGGCTCGTTGGTGAACCGTTGGGCCCGGTCGGGGTCCTCGTCGGTGAAGGACAGGGCCACTTCCATGATCCATATGACATCGCCCGCGAGGTCGAAGGTCTCGTCAATCGACTGACCCTCGTTCACCCGACCCGATTGCGTCTCGGTGAGGTACTCGGCGTTGGTCGGACCAGTACCGCTGATCGTTGTCGGCTCCACGTTGTACGGGTCCTGGGCCGGGAAGGCCTCGGCCTGGTACGAGAAGAGCATGGCAAGGGCCACCATGAGGCCGAAGGTGCCCACGATCGAGAACAATGCGTGACGGGTCCTGAGCCACTTCATCAACCCACCGATGATTATCCCGAATAGGCTATCCTCATTGACCATGCGCTAACCTCACAGGTCAATGTTGACTGTTCCAGATAAACCTTTTGGGATTGTCCAGTTACGCCCCAACGATCGGATGGCCATCACAGGATGAAGGGGACGGGCATGCCACACTTGGGACATTGTGCATCGGCTCCGAACAGGACCCGCGAGTGGAACCCTGCCCTGTCCACGAGGACCGTCCCGCAACCCGTGCACTTGGTGGACTCGTCCTCGGGTTGTGATATGTTGCCCACGTAGACGTTGTCGAGCCCAGCCTTCCTGGCCGCCGCCACCGCCCTGCGCATCGTCTCCCTGGGGGTCCGGCCCCGATCGACCATGTTGTAGTCGGGATGGAACCTGGAGAAGTGGACCGGCACCGAGGTGTCGAGGGAGTCCCGGACCCAGGCGGCGAACTCCGCGAACTCGTCGTCCGAATCGTTGAGCCCGGGGATCAAAAGGTAGGTCAGTTCCAAGAAGATGCCGAGCTCGTGGGCCAGCTGGCAGGTGTCCAGCACGGGCTGGAGCTTGGCCTTGCAGACATCCTTGTAGAACTCCTCCCTGAAGGCCTTCACGTCCACGTTCATCGCTCCCAGCACCGGTGAGATCTCCCGCAGGGGGGCCTCCTGGATGTAACCGTTGGTCACGTAGCAGGTGTACAGCCCATCGGCAACGGCCGCCCTCGAGCCCTCCAGGGTGGTCTCGTACCATATGCTCGGTTCGTTGTAGGTCCAGGACACGCCCTGGCATCCCATGCTCCTCGTGAGCCTGGGGACATCAGCGGGATCCAGGGACCGCAGGTTGAACTTATCGGGATCGGTCTGGCTTATCGAGTAGTTCTGGCAGTGGGCGCAGGAGAAGTTGCATCCCACCGTGCCGAAGCTCAGCGCCATGGTGGAGGGATGGAAGTGGTACAGGGGCTTCTTCTCGATTGGGTCGGCGTTCATCGAGGACATCCTGCCAGCGATGAGGGAGTACAGGGTGCCCCCATGGTTCTCGCGCACTCCGCAG
>JAUVRF010000227.1 GCA_030597775.1 Methanobacteriota archaeon
ATATAACGCCCTTATTCCCATATGAATCCGACCGAGAGGCTCCGGGGGAGAGGAACCCCAGCCCGACATCGGCCCCGGGCTCCATGACGGATCCCCCGAAGGGGCAGTCCCCCCGCCCTTCTCAACGCAGATACTGGCACCGAAAGACCTATCGGACATGTCCCCCGAGGGGATGAGGAAGGTGAGAGGATGCGCCAACTGTTCCCAGCGATATCGGTAGTGCTGTTCGCAATATTGGCCCTGGCCCTCGTGGCCTCGAGCCCCTCGGAGGGCGCGGAGGCCGACACCGTGCTGTTCCTGCACTGGGTGAACGACGAAGAGCCCTCCCGCGACCTGGGGGGTCACAGCGTCCGCAACTTCATGGACACCACCACCGAGTGGGAGACGGCCAACCGGTCGGTCACCTCCGGCGCCAAGTGGGAAGAGGACTGGTACCTCCACCCGCTGCTGGCGGAGGACCTGACCACCGACAACGTCACCCTGGGTCTCTGGATGAACGCCTCGGGAGGCCAGAAGCGGGCCCAGATCACCGTGTCCCTCCTGGACGTGGCCGATGCCGCCACCGACCCCTACGGCACCGTGGTGGCCGAGGCCAACTACGGCAACACGCCCCTCTTCGCCACGCCCCACTTCATGACCTTCCCCCTGGACTTCGCCCCGTACACCTTCGCGGCCAACCACTCCATGAGGGTGCTCATCTCGATGACCCCGGGCACGTCCACCTTCATCACCATCATATGGGACACCGCCACAGCCGACAGCCGCGTCATCGCGAGGACCGCTGACCGTCTGGCCATCCCCGAGGTTGGCGTCAAGGACGCCGACGGCGAGCCCACCACCGGCCTGGACCCCCTGGCCGACGACAAGGGCGTCACGTTGTACGCCGTCGCCACCGACCCCCTTGGACTGTACGACGTCGCACATATGCGTGCCACCCTGGAGGGACCCGACGGCGAGGTGCTGCTGGACAACGCGTCGATGGACCGCCCAGGCCTGCCCCGCGGCTCCTCCCCCGCCGAGTTCACCCTGGCGTGGGACTACGAGGATGCCGACGCGGGCCGATACACGCTGACGGTGTGGGCCGTGGACCTTTCCGGCGTCTCCCACCGGGACCACTTCGGCCACGGAACTTGGGGCCAATACCCGGTCATCGCCTCCTCCCAGTTCTCCATCGGCGGGATCTTCACCGTGAACGTGCTGTGCCTGGACGGCGGAGACCGCCCCGTGGAGGGCGCCCTGGTGTCATCGGGACCCCGGGACGACCCGGTGACCACCGACGACGAGGGCCGCGCCTCCCTGGAGGTTTTCGGCGGCACCGCCACCCTCACAGCCACCTGGCACGGCGTGCAGGTGGGCATTCTCACCCTGGATGTGGACGCGGACGTGCCCGCCTCCGACCCGGCGGTCATCGAGTGTGGCATCTTCGACGTCACCCTCCGCGTGGTGGACGGTCGTGGGGATATCATGGTCGAGGCCACGGTCCAGGTCACTCCGCCCGCTGGCTGGGGCACCCCGACGATGGACAGGACCGACGAGGAGGGCCTGGTCACCCTGGGCCTGATCCCCGGCGCCGACCACGGCGTGGTGGTAGGCTGGAAGGGCTTCCAGGTGGCCGACACCACCTTCTCGCCCGAGACCGACGGCATCGTGGACATCGAGTGTGCCGTACACTGGGCCATCTTCCACGTGACCGATGCCGACGGCGGTCCCCTGCCCGGCGTCCAGCTGGTCGCCTTGGACGAGGCCACCCTGGGCGTGGTGGGCTTCAGCACCACCGACGGCGCTGGAGGCACCGCGATGCGCCTGCCCGACACCACCTACCGGGTGGAGGTGTACTGGCGCAACACCATGGTCCTGAGGACGGACGGCATCGTCCTGGACGGCCATGACATAGACGAGACCCTGGCGTGCCGGGTCTTCCAGGCCAGGATCCAGGTTGAGGACAGGAACGGCGCCCAGCTACCCGACGTGCCCGTGGTCCTAGAGGACCCCACCGGGGCCGTGGTGGCCACCGCCATCACCGATGGAGATGGCACCGTGGTCTTCCAGCTGGGCGAGGACGCCTACGAGGCCACCGCACGGCTCCAGACCACCTACCGATGGACCGAGATCGACATGGAGGAGACCGTCACCCTGGACGTGAACGCCTCGGGCACCTACGAGGTGAGGTTCGAGGCGTACCCCCCCAGCGTGATCGGCACCGTCCAGTTCTGGGCCATATTCTCCATCATCCTCATATTCCTGCTCATGATGTACGTGGTCCTCCTCTGGAGGCGCTCCCTCAGCGAGACCCCAGAGGATGACGGGCCGGAGGAGGCCGAGGAGGAAGCTCCCGGGGAGGATGCCGAGGCGGAGGCCGAGGACAATCCCACGGGCATCAAGGTGGAGACCACGATCCCGCCCCCTCGCGACGAGGACTGAACCGGCGGAAGGACCCAAGGGCCGAGATAGGCGGTCCCACAATTCACGGTCGATGAAGGCCCGCAGCCACCTCTTGCCCTCCTCGACGGGGGCGCTGCTCACCCATATGGACGCTCCACATCGTATGAATGCGAGGTCTAGAGGATCTCCTTGTGCTTGGCCGCGATCGTATCGGCCAGGCGGTCCAGCGCCTCGAGGTCCTCATCCCTCGGGTACCCCTTGACCATGACGGGGTCGAGGACCTCCACTGCCAGGTTGGGCACCAGACCCACTATCTGCTCGACGGCCTTGGTGCTCCAGCCGTAGGAACCTATGACGGTGGCGAACCTGACCTTCGGCCGGAGGGCGTTCGCCAGGTTGGCGGCGTAGAACACCACGGGGTGGGGTCCCACGTGCACCGTGGGAGTGCCGACGATCAGCGTCGCGGCATCGACCAGGGCGATGGCCAGCTTGCCGATGTCGGTGACAGCCAGGTCGAAGATCTCGACCCTGACACCCCGTTCCGAGAGCGCGTTGACCAGATGGTCCACCATGGCCCCGGTGCTCCCGTGCATGGAGATGTAGGGGATCACGACCAGATTGTGAGGCTTGTCCGAGACCCAGTCCTCGTAGGCCTCGATGATGAACGCCGGCCTGTCGTAGATCGGGCCGTGGCTGGGAGCGATGAGCTCGATGTCCAGTTGCCGGACCTTCTCCAGGTTCTTCTTTATGACCTTGCGGAAGGGCATCATGATCTCGCCGTAGTACCTCTTCGCCGCCTCGTAGACGCGGGCCTCGTCGATGACGTAGAGGTCCGAGGTGGCTATGTGGGACCCGAAGAAGTCGCAGCTGAACAGGATCCTCTCCTCCTCGAGGTAGGTCACCATGGTCTCGGGCCAGTGGACCCAGGGGGTGTGCACGAACCTGAGCGTCCGGTCACCGAGGGAAATGGTCTCGCCGTCCTCGACGGTGATGATGCGGTCCTCGGGGACCATCAGGAGGTCGATGAGCATGCCCTTGCCCTTGGGTGTCGTGACCAGTTTCGCCTCGGGGTACCTGGCGAGCACCTGCGGTATGCTGCCCGAATGGTCCTGCTCGGCATGGTTGGCCACGACGTAGTCGATGCGGTCAACGGTCTCCAGCTGGGTCATCAGATCCCCCGCCATGTCGGGGTCCGCGGTGTCTATGAGAGCGGTGGCCTCGCTGCCGGTGACGAGGTACGCGTTGTAGGACGTCCCGTCCGGCAGTGGTATCAGGGAGTCGAAGAGCCTTCTGTTCCAGTCGATGGCACCCATCCAGTGGATGCCATCCCTTATCTTCCTCGCCTTCATGCTTGCACCTTCAAACCCCGTAGCGCGTTGAGGGAATGTAAAGGGAGAGGGTCCCCGTGGTCGTCACGAGGTCGGTAAGTGCAGTCATCCTATTCAATACTGCAGGAGCTGGAAGTGTGAGCTCCTCCTTCGAGTAGAAGGATCCGCCTAACGAAGGAGCATGGTCCGTCTTGCATCCCCGCCGCTACACACCAGACTCGTCATGACCCTTTCCTCCGGCCCGGGTCCAGCAGTAACAGAAGGCCCGCGATACAAAGGGCAGCGAGGGCGATGGCCACGCCCGGGTGGGGGATGAACCCTTCGTCCTCATCGCCGTCGTCGCCATCGCCATCGCTCACGACCTGCAGGGTGGACGTCAGGTCCTTCTCGGCCCCATGGTCGTCCCGGACGGTGAGGGTGATGACGTACTCTCCGGCCTCGTCGTACGCGTGGGTCGCCACGG
>JAUVRF010000596.1 GCA_030597775.1 Methanobacteriota archaeon
CGGCGGCCATGGCCTGGGAGAGTATGCCGGTGATCGGCACCTGCTCCGAGGGGATGGTCACCTCGGGCATGGGAACGGGGGTCGAGTCCGGGAGCACCGGGTCCCGTCCCTGAAACTCGTCCCTGTAGAGGCCGTCCAGGTACCTCTCGTGCTTCTCCTCCTCGCTCGCCAGGCACTCGAGCCTGCCCCTGAGGTAGGCGTTCTTGACCCCGGTCGCCAGGGTGCTGTATATCTCCTTGGCCCCCACCTCGGCCTTGAGGGCCGTGAGGATCAGGTCCTCGGTGGAGTATTGGCCCAGGTCCATATCGAGGCCTCCTCATATCTTGCCGACCAGGTCGGGACCTGGCCTGAGGGTGTCGGCACCGGGCTCCCAGCTGGCCGGACAGACGAGTCCAGGGTTCTCGCTCACGAACTTGGCGGCCATCATGCGCCGGTAGAGCTCCTTGATACTGCGACCGATGCTGTTGTCGTGGATCTCCATGTGCTTGACCACGCCTTCGGGATCGATGATGAAGGTGGCCCTCCAGGAGAGGCCGTTGTCCTCGTTGTAGGTGCCGAAGGCCCGGCACAGCTTCCCCGTCGGGTCCGCCAGCATCGGGTACTGCACGGTGGATATTGCCTCGGACTCGTCGTGCCATGCCTTGTGCACGAAGTGGGTGTCCGTGGACACGCTCATCACCTCGGCACCCGCCTCCTTGAACTTCGCGTACCAGTCCTGGGCCTCCTTCAGCTCCGTGGGGCACACGAAGGTGAAATCGGCCGGGTAGAACAGCAGCACCAGCCACTTGTCCCTGTTATCTCCCAGCTTGTACTTGTGGAAGTCGTCCTCTTGGTAACCGTCCAGTTCCATGGACGCGATCTCTTCCGGTATCTTCTCTCCCACGCTTATCATATTCTTTCCTCCTTGTCTCCTTTTGAAAGGTCGGTCCAACGTTCTCACGCGCCCGCCGGGGGCGGGGTGAAGGTCCTGGCCGCCAGCTCCTTGTCGAGCATGTACAGCCCGCCAGGCATCTCGTTGACCAGCTTGATCTTGTCGCGGATGGTCGAGGTGTTGTCCTCCTCCTCCACCTGCTCCTCCACGTACCAAAGCAGGAACTGGTTGGTGGCGAAGTCGTTGTCGTCCATGGCGGTCCGCACCAGGTTGTTGATCATCTCGGTGACCTTGACCTCGTGCTCGTACGCCTCCGAGAAGATCTCCAGGGGGCTCGCCCACTCCACCGGCGGGGCCGCGATGTCCCGGAGGTGCACCCGCTGGCCCCTCTCGACCATGTGGTCGAGGAGCTTCATGCCGTGGAAGACCTCCTCCTCGTACTGCACCCTCATCCACTTGGCGAACCCCGGAAGGGTCATGTCCTCCAGCTTGGTGGCCATGGACAGGTACAGGAACGCCGAGTAGAACTCCGCATTGATCTGCTCGTTGATGGCATCGGCCATCTTCTTGGACATCATGTTGTTACCTCCACACATCTGGATCGAGCCGGGCCCTCCCTCGGACCTAGGTCAGGGAGAAGGGTGCACTGGGTTCCGTTGGGACCCCATGCATCCACCCGTCCTTCCAATCCCCCCAAATGGGACCGAATATATGAAGATGGTTCCATATATATAAGGCGGTGCCCACCCCGGGGGGGTGGGACGGGATGGCGCCCAGCGTAC
>JAUVRF010000399.1 GCA_030597775.1 Methanobacteriota archaeon
CAGAGATGGCTGCGAAGGCCTTCCCCCTCATCGACAAGGGGGCCGTCGAAGGTCTGCGCGGCCTGCTCATGGACAAGGTGGAGTACTCCTCCATCGAGATCATCGAGGATTACGTGTCCACCACGGGGGACATTGCCGTGGTGGCGGGGGCCATCGCGTCCCTGGCCCGATTCCCGGAGGTGGCCGCGGCCCTCGAGCGGCTGCGGGCGGCCCTGGAGCAGCTGGACGCGTACGAGGGCATAGGGTACGAGGTGGACCTGGGGATCGCCCGGGGCCTCGATTACTACATGGGGGTCGTGTTCGAGGTGGACTGGCAGGGCCTTGGTGCCGAGAAGCAGGTCTGCGGAGGCGGCGCCTACGCGCTGGGTCAGCTGTTCGGCCTGGACAACGTGCCCGCCACGGGCTTTGCCATCGGGCTGGACCGTGTCGACATAGCGGTCTCGATGTCGTCCCAGGCCGGACCGGTCCGTGAGGGTGCCATGGTGGTGCCCATGGACCGGGATGGCCCGGTCATGCACCTGGCCGTGGCGGCGGCGGAGGCCCTCCGCTCTTCCGGCATCCGGGCCGAGCTGGAGGTCATGCGTCGTGGTACGGGCAAGGCCCTCAAGGGCGCCGACGCCCGTCTGGTCCGAGGGGCGGTCATAATCGGCTCCGATGAGGTCGCCCAGGGCAAGGTCGCCGTCAAGGACCTGGAGTCGGGGGAGCAACGCATGCTGACCCTGGACGAGCTCTGTGACCTTCAGGTTGGATAAGGGGATGGTCCCCGCTCCCGGATTTGAACCGGGGGCCTGCTGATTACTGCGGCTGATCGGGACACATGGTCCCGGATAACCCACTACAGTCAGCCGCTCTAGCCAGTCTGAGCTAAGCGGGGATCGGAAGCTCGATTCGTGGGTAAGGAGGGCTCCATATAGAAAACTTTCGCCACGCCAGGGAAGGCAGGCCAGGGGCCCGTCATCAGTCCTCCCCGTCGGTGACCTCTTCCACCTTCCCCTTCTTTTTCTTCTTCTTGCCACCGTATGCCGCGGGTACCTTGGTGGCCCTCTCCTCGACCTCCTTCCGGTCCCGCTTCCGGCGGCGCATGATGAGCAAGACACCGATGACGATCACGATGATGGCACCAGGCACGATGATGTAGAGGTTGTCGGTGAGGGTCGTCGCCAGGCCCGCCTCGACCACCACGTTCCACTCGGCCCCGCTTGTGACCGTGTCCTCGACGTCGGGGTCCGACGCCGAACCCTCGGACCTTATCGTCAGGTTCAGGGAGAAATCGCTGACGAGGGCGTCGTTCGAGGCCTGGAGCTGGAGGTCGACCTCCTCCTCTTCACCGGCATCGATGTGCTTGGAAGGCTCGTAGATGACGGTGAGGCCAGCATTGAGCAGCTCCGCCTCGTTGGACACCTCCAGGATGAAGGTGTCCTCACCGTTGCCCCGGTTCGCCAGGGTGATGTTGAAATCGATGATGTCCCCCTGGGTGACGCGCAGGGGGAGGGTGGAGTACTGCCTCCCGATCTTGTAGTACTGGGCGATTACGACCTGGGCAGAGCCAGGCTCGATGGAGGGCAGAAAGAGGCCGGTGACGGTCGCGTTGAATATCAGGCTGTGGAAGACACCGGCGGGTTGCTCCACGGGCACCACGACGGTGGCGGTGAAGTTCTGCACCGAGGATGCGGTGTAGGTGAGGAACTCAGGGTGAAAGAACGCCTCCCAGGCAGGGGAGGCACTGTTCATCTCCAGCTCAAACTCGATGACCACGGAGGAGCCGGGGGGCCAGAAGGTTCGGTCCAGGGCGACATCCCCGCGGAAGACCAGCCGGTCCACTGCCACGTCCGTTGGATGGGCCGACTGGTCCCTGTCCTCCTCCAGGATGGTCACCTTGATATCGGCAAGCTGCGCCGCGACCTCCTCGCTGGATAGGGCGACCGCTACGATCGTCACGGCGAACACGAGCAGTGCCAGGAAGGCCACGGACCTCACTAGAGTTCCCATCACCTCTTCGATAAACGCTTCAGGGGATAAGGTTTCTGGTTCTGGTATCTGACGCTGAAACAGTGAAGGCTCGTAGATCCCCCCCCAGATGGGGGCATCGACCCGGGCCTACTCGCCCACCATCTGCAGGACCAGGGAACGTTGGTGGGCCTTGTTGTCCAGCTCGAGGAAGACGATCTGCTGCCAGGTCCCCAGGGTCAGCCTGCCTCCAGTGAACGGCACCGCCAGGCTGGGTCCTATCATTGATGCCCTTACATGGCTGTGGCCGTTGCCATCGTGCCAGGTGTCGTCGTGATGGTACCTGATCCCCTTCGGGAAGAGCCGTTCCAGGGCCTCTGGCATGTCCCTCTCGAGGCCTGGCTCGTACTCGATCGTCGTCAATGCTCCAGTGGAGCCAGGGTTGAAGACGCAGACGATCCCCGAAGCCAGGCCCGAGCGCGAGACCGCGGCCTGGACCTGGGACGTCACGTCCACCATCTGCACCTCGCCACCGGTCCTCATATCGATGCTATCAGTCACTACAGCCATCTCGTATCCCTCCTCCTTGGCATCCTCAAGATCATATCCACGGCGAGTATCACCCTCACGCCTTGAGGGCCACGACCAGGTCCACCGCCTGGATAAGCCCGTAACCGGACTTCGGGTCGTGGGGAGATATCTGGCCCTCCAGGGGCATGGCGGTCTCCATCAGGGCGGTCTTCACACGCTCCACCGAGGTCACGTTGCC
>JAUVRF010000611.1 GCA_030597775.1 Methanobacteriota archaeon
CCTCGTACCAGGGGAGGAGAAGGTATACACGATCGAGTGGGAGGCGAAGGACCCTGGCAAGTGGACGATATGGGTCCAGGTGGACGTCGATGACGCCATCGACGCGTCGGACGAGACCACCAACCAGCTAAGCGAGGATGAGATCCTGGATATCAAGGCCGCCGAGCCCGGCATGGGAGCCGCCATCCTGATCCTCGCCCTCGCGGGGGCCGTTGCCATCCTTGGCCGTCGCCGTTGAACCTGAAGGGAGGTTCGATCCTCCTCGTTCAGTCCTCCTCCTCCTCGTCCTTTCCCCTCTTGAGCCATACCAGGAGGACCAGGAGAAGGGCGATGACAACCACGATGCCGATGAGATATGCGAAGTCCGCCAGGGTCTGGGGCTCGATCCCGCCGTTCCCCTGGTTGCCGGTGCCGTTGATGGGGCCGATGTCCTCTCCCGCCAGCTCCTCGGGGGGCGGCGGGTAGGGTGTCAGATTGAGACTGTAAAGGGCGAAGGTACCGTCGGCGAAGCCCGCCGCGAACAGGCCTGGATTGGCCGGGTCGGCGGCGAGGAACACGCAGAGCTTGGTGGTGTTGATCTGCGAGATCGCCTGGACCCCCTCGAGCCCCGGGCGGTCCCTGGTCTGCCATAGCTGGATGGAGGTGCCGCCGTGGGGCCTCTCCACTGCGATCACAAGATCGCCATCGACCAGGGTCCATGCCACGGCGTGCATGGTCCCCACGCGGCCCCGTATATCGACGATGGGCTCCCTGGGGTCCCCCGTGAAGATGGAGAGGTTCTGGTACTCACCTATCGTCAGCCATCCGGAGTCCCCGTGGGCATCGCTGGAGCTGAGGGTCCCGTGGATCGATATGCCCGTCCGGTCGATGCGCCAATCCGGGGGTGAGAGGGTCCTCATGACCCCGTCGAAGGTTATCGCCAGGAGGTCCTCGCCGTCCAGGTGGAACTCGACGACAGGCTCGCCGCCGCGAAAGCGATGCTCTGCCAGGACCTTCTTCTTCTCAAGGTCGAAGACCAGGATGCCGTTCTCGTCAGTTACGGAGCCCCCGACGGCCAGGATGTCATCACCGGAGAGGAACTCCATGGACGTGATGAAGTCGATGTGGTCCCCGATCCATCCAAGGTCCAGTTCCTTGCTCTTCTTGAACGATGGGACGTCGTAGACCATGGTCAGAGGGCCATCGACGCTATCGGGCTCCCCCCAGGCCACCAGGTACCGGTCCGTCATGGACCACGCGGCCCCGGCAGGCGGACCCTCATTGAAGGGCGGGTCCAGGACGGTCACGGTCTCCATGGTCCGGTTCACCACCCTCATGTCGAACACGCCGGCGTAGCCACGGAGCAGGATCAGGGTGCCCTGATGGTTGAACGCGATGTTCAGGAAATCACCCTCGCCGCTCTCGTGGCGCCACTTCCTGAAGGATTCCAGACCCTTCCCGTCCGGCTCGTCCGGGTCCCCGGGCCATATCCCCGTGGGACGGGGCCTGATGACCAGCCTGAAGGCTCCGAGGGTGCCGTCATCGAAGGCCACCAGCACCCTGCCCCGACCCCCGGGCTCGGGCTCCATCATGGTGACGCTGGCGGTGGTGTCCAGGTGAC
>JAUVRF010000043.1 GCA_030597775.1 Methanobacteriota archaeon
CAGGTGAAGGCATAGCTGCATACCTGCAGGTACGAGTACTTCCCTGGCGAGGCCCCGGCCATGCTGGTCCCCATCTTCTTGACCGCCACCCCCGGTCAGCCCCTCATCTCCGTGAACCTGCTCATCGGCCTGGTGGCGTTCCTGCTGCTGTTCCTATCGGGCTTCACCATCAACGCGTACACCGACCGCAAGCTGGACGAGAACTACGACAGCTTCAAGAGGAACATCTCCTCGTCGGTGGGCGTGCTGGGCGCCAAGCGCCTGCTCTACATCACCATCGCCCAGGTGGTGATAGCCGTCATCCTGGCGGGCATCGTGGCCTACCGTATGGGCGAGCCCCTCCTGTTCCTCATGGTGCTGGTTGGCGTGTTCCTCGGCATCGGGTACTCCATCAAGCCCCTGAACTTCAAGGAGCGGGGCTCGATCTGGCACGCAGTGGCCCTGGGCCCCTCCATCTTCTTCATCCCCCTTCTTTTCCTCTACTGGTTCGCGGCCGGGGAGCTGACCGCCTTCATCATCATCCTTGCCGCTGGCTTCTCCCTTGTCCACTACGCAATGGAGTACGGGAACCAGGCCAACGACTACCTGGAGGACCTGGAGGCACACGTGATGACGCCCCCGGTGCGTCTGGGCATCGCCCAGAGCCTGAAGGTGGCCACCATCATGTTCATCGTTGGCGCCGTCATCGTGGGCTTCAGCTTCTACTACCTGGTGTTCAACAACGAGGCCCTTCTGGCCCACTTCTCCACCGGGAGCCTTTGGCTGGTGGTGCTGGTGATATGGGCCGTGCTCACGGCCGGTTACTACCTGCCCGTCCGTGGCCTCTACCGCATGTGGATCATCTCCGCAGAGAGCGAGGACATCGAGAAGGACATGCCCCTCATCAAGCAGCAGTGCAATTACTCCCACTGGCAGACCTCGGGCATCATGGGCCTGCTGTTCGTCAGCATTATCATCTTCGGGACCAACATGGTGACCCTGGACATGACGGTCGAGCCCCTCGAGGGAGCCCACTTCTCCGACCCGCCGTCGGCGACGCTGGTCAACAGCGGCAGCCTGTTCAACCCCGACTACTTCGTGGACACCTTCCTGTTCATCCGCTCCGAGGACTCCGAGGTCGAGAGCGGTACACTCCAGGTCCAGATCGAAGTGGACGAGAACGGAGTAGTTTACGAGAGACAGGTCCTCAACGTGACCCACCGGTTGCTTCCACGGGAGACCTGGACGAGGATGGTCCATCTGGACGTCCGTGAGTTCGCCACCTCGACCATCACCATCATCCTCCTGGAGGACGATGACGGTGACGGGACCTACACCGTGGAGCGGGACCGGTGGACGAAGACCGTCAGGGTGTACCCCGAGAGGGGCGGCCCCTTGGACGTTGATGAGGAGGCCGGTCCGGATGTGCTCGACCGGTTGCCCGAGTCGCCCATCGACCTTCCCCGAAGGCCCACCGGCCTCGGGTACTGATGCTGGGGACCTCCCGGAACATCTGGCCGTGTGATAATCTATTTGTAGCCTGCCCCCCATTCCAAACCGGTCAGTGTGTACGCTATCAAGAGCCTTCGCCGACGTACGACGCGTGTCGTCCTGACCGTTCTCGGGGTGGCATTGTCCATCGCCCTCACAGTGACCATGTTGTCCATAGGCGAGGGGCTCCGCACATCGACCGATGACCTTGTCCAGTCCACGGGCGTGGACCTGTTCATCGTGCCCAAGGGCTCCGATTACCTGTTCTTCAACGTGGACTTCATCCAGGGCACCAACCTGACCCAGGACATCGCCGACTACCTGGGGTCCGACGCGGACACGGTCACACCCCGTTTCACACCCAGTCGTCAACTCTACGTCCGGACGGCAGACGGCAACGGGGACGGGGACGCACGGTCCCTCGGCGCCCAGGGCAACGGGGTGATCCCCGACACCCTCGGTGATATAAGCGGCTTCTCGATCGTGGACGGGAAGTACTTCACCCAAGGGGACGACCCCTTCCGCGACGACCCCTCGTTCAGGGCGGGCATCTACGACCCGGCGTTCTTCGCCAACTTCACGGGCGAGATAGTCATCAACAAGGCCCTCGCCGACGAGATGGGTCTCAAGACCGGCGACCAGCTGGTCCTCTCCTCGTCCCAGTCCTTCATGGACAGTGTCACATTGACCGTGGTCGGCGTCTACGTGGCCGACTTCGAGGGCACGGAGTTCCGGTCCTTCCACCTGTCGCTCTCGGAGCTGCAGTACATGCTCCAGCGCTTCGACGACCCGGTCACTGAGATCCTGGTGGACCTTGCTGAAGGTGTGGACACCGACGATACGAGGGAGAGGCTGGAGAACGACTTCGAGTACTCGCCTCGCCTCACCGTCAGCACCGACCGGGACATCTACAACACCCTGGGAAACCTCTTCGACACCTTCGAGGGCTTCGCCACGCTCATCGCCCCCATCACCATCGTGGTGGCGGTCCTCTTCATATCCACCGTGATGATAATCTCGGTCAAGGAGCGGACCCGGGAGATCGGGGCCCTTCGTGCCATCGGGTTCAGCCGGTCCTCCATCTTCAAGCAGGTGCTCATCGAGGGCATCATCATCTCCCTCGTGGGCTTCGCCCTGGGCCTGCTGATGGGCTTCTTCGACGTTTGGGCGTTGGACGAGTTGCTGAGGAGGACGCTCACCGGGATCCCCGAGGGGATCCACGTGACGGAGATAACCGGGGTGGTGATAATGGAGGTCACGCTGGTGGCCCTCATCATCGGTGCGGTCGCGGGGCTGCTCCCCGCATATTGGGCGACCAGGATCGACATCGCCAAGACCCTGAGGCAGGAGTGAGATGGCCATGCCGCACCGGGAGGAGACACCACACGAACTGGCCCTCAACCCTCACGTGTCCAGGTTGCCGGTGGCCATCCGGAACCTCCTGCGGAGGCCCATGAGGTCGGTCATGACCTGTGCCGCGGTGGCCATCTCCATGGGCCTGCTCATCTCCATGTTCTCCGTCTCCGAGGGCATAATGGACTCGGCCGAGGTGCCCCTCTTGGAGTCCCGGGAGGACCTGGTGATCAATCCGGACCAGGGGAGGATCGAGCTGTCCCACACCATCGCGGCCGACATCACGTCGTGGGACGAGGTCGATTTCGCCACGCCTGCGCTGTACCAGGACATGCGGGTGCTGCTGCCAGAGCCCGATGCAGTGGACGGGCGCTACCCCAAGGTGGTCGAGGCCCTTGGCATCGTCCCGGCCCCGTTCTGGGAGCTCATGGGCGAGCGGGAACGGGAACGCTTCGACCAGGACGAGTGGTTCACCTATCTGGACGACCCCTACTTCGGCAACGGGACCTACGACGGCCACTTCACCGGTGAGATCCTCCTGTCCCAGAACCTGCGCGGACCCGACCTCCAGGTGGGGCACGTCCTTCCGGTCATCGCCTTGGACCGGGTCGTCAACATGACCGTGGTCGGATTCTTCGACCACGAATGGGCGGGTCTGACGGGCATCGCGGACCTGTCCTTCGCCATCCTGCACCTCTCGGAGCTCCAGGCCCTCACCGGCATGGCATGGGAGGGGGAGGGAGCGTCGGCCAGGGTCGTTGACCTCTCGAACCTCGTCTCGGTGGCCCTGACCCCCGAGGCCGTGAAGGACCGGGCCGAGGAGGAGGTCGCGCAGCGCATAAGGGACGAGTATCCGGCATATGCCGAGGACGTCTTCACCAAGGGGGAACAGCTGGAGCTCATCCGCCAGGAGACCATGATCGCCGAGGCGTTCTACTTCGCCATCGGCTCGGTATCGATGCTGATCGGCCTGCTGTTCGTGGCCACCATAATGATCGTGTCCGTACTGGAGCGCACCCGGGAGATCGGGATACTCCGGGCCATCGGTATATCCAGGCGGTCCGTGTTCGCCCAGGTCATCACGGAGGCCATGGTGCTGGTGCTCGCGGGAGCGCTCATCGGGATAGTGCCCGGGTACTTCGGGGCGGTCTGGGCGGCGGAGAGGATAAGCACCAACGTCGGTGTCAGTATCGACCTGGGGTTCTCCACCGCATTCGTCATCCAGGCCCTGCTCTGGGTGTTCCTTGTGGGGGTGCTGTTCGCCATGTATCCAGCATACGTGGCCATCCGGATGAACATCGTCAAGGCCATCACAAGCTCGCATTGACAGCGAAAGGGGGAAATCGAGGGAGGGCATTAACGTTGGACGTGGGCGCGCAGGACACTCGGATCGCCATTCGCATGGACGACATCACCAAGGTCTACGAGGTCGGCGAGACGGAGATACGCGCCCTCGACGGTGTCGACCTCGAGATCATGAGGGGCCAGTTCGTCTCCATAATGGGACCCTCCGGTTCTGGCAAGTCCACCCTCCTCAACGTTATCGGTTGCATCGACACTCCCACCAGCGGCAGTCTGCGGATCATGGACCAGGAGGTCTCACGCCTCAAGGACAAGGACCTCACCGCGATCCGCCTCAGCACCATCGGTTTCATCTTCCAACAGTTCTACCTCATCCCCACCCTGAACGCCATCGAGAACGTGGAGCTTCCCATGAAGGAGGCCCGCATCCCTCGCGACGACCGGCACAGGCGCGCCACCCAGCTCCTGGCCATGGTGGGCCTGTCCAATCGCATGAGCCACCTGCCCAACCAGCTGTCCGGAGGAGAGCAGCAGAGGGTGGCCATCGCCCGTGCCTTGGCCAACGAGCCCGACATCCTTCTGGCCGACGAGCCCACCGGCGAGGTGGACTCCCAGACCTCGGACAGCATCCTCAGCATCCTGGAGGACCTGAACCGGGACAGGGGTCTCACGATGGTCGTGGTGTCCCACGACCCCAACGTCGCCAACCGGGCGCCCAGGCGTCTCAGCATGGTGGATGGGAAGATCGTCAGCGACCGCAGCGGGCCGATGATCACCGGCGGTAACGTCCCTAGAGGTACCTGAGGAGGATCCCTTGATATGAAATTCGAGCCAGAGCCACCCTTCGACCGACCCATCAGGGCGGTCGTCTCGGACATCGACGGTACCCTGACCACACCGGACAGGATGCTGTCGGTGGCGGGCGCCACTGCGGTCATGCGCCTCGAGGCCGTGGGCATACCCGTCCTCCTGGCCTCGGGCAACGTGATGCCGTCGACGCGGGCATACGCCCTGATGCTCGGGGCCAGCGGGCCTCTGGTGGCGGAGAACGGGGGCATGGTGGCGTACCGGGGCGAGGGCTGGAGGGAGACCATCGACCTTCTGGCGGATCGAGGGTTGGCCGACGAGGCCTACGGCCACCTCAAGGTACAGATGCCCGAGGTGCATCCCCTGCTGACCCAGCGATGGCGGGAGACGGAGATCGCCCTGGAGATGGGGCCCGACGTGTCCAGGATCCGAGAGATCCTCGCTGACTTCCCGGTCCGGGTGGAGTCCTCGGGCTACTCGATCCACATAATCGACGCCAAGGTCACCAAGGGCACCGGTGTCAAGCACGCCCTGGACCTGATAGACATCCCCCCTCGGGAGGTGATGGCCCTGGGCGATTCTGAGAACGACATCAGCATGTTCGAGATGGCGGGCCTGAGCGTGGCCGTGAGCCCCAAGGACGAGGCCCTCACCTCGAAGGCCGATTACGTCTGCAAGTGGACCGACGGCGACGGGGTCTTCGAGGCCGTGTCCAAGGTCCTCGGTCCGCCCTGAGCCGACGGGGCCAACAGCAACCTTTTTGCTCTCACGCGTCGTTCCCGGACCGCGAGGGTTTCCCATGGGCATGACCATAATCCAGAAGATAATCGCAAAGGCCTCGGGCAACGAGGAGGTGGCGGTGGGTGACAAGCTATGGTGCGCGATAGACCTGGCGGCCATGAGGGATTTCGGAGGACCCAACGTCGTCCTTGATTACAGGGAGATGTTCGGTGACCAACCTGTGAAGGACCCAGAAAAGGTGGCCATAACCTTCGACCTGCACCTTCCAGCCCGTGACACCCAGGTGGCCAACAACCAGAAGCTGCTCCGGGACTTCGCCGACCAGACCGGTGTCCCCCTGTTCGATGTGGAGACCGGAGTCGGCCAGCACACCCTGCTGGAGAATGGCATGGTCCGACCCTACGACGTCATCGTGGGGACCGACTCCCACATGAACCTCCTGGGGGCGGTGGGCTCCTTCGCCACCGGCGTGGGCACCACCGATCTGGTGGCCGCGATGGCCACCGGCAAGCTGTGGTTCAAGGTGCCCGAGACCCACAAGTTCGTCGTGAACGGCACCTTCCAGGACCAGGTCGGGGCCAAGGACCTGATCCTCCACGTCCTCAAGGACGTGGGCACCGACGGGTTGCTGTACAAGGCCGTCGAGTTCGAGGGCCCCACCATCGACGCGATGGACGTGGCCGCCCGCATCACCACCATGTCGATGGTCACCGAGATGTCGGGCAAGATCGGTCTCATCGAGTCCAACGACAAGACGATAGAGTACCTGACGGAGGCCACGGGCGGGCCGATCGAGGAGTGGCACGCCGACCCGGACGCGCCCTACGTGGAGGAGCGGCGGTACGACGTGGCCGACATTCCCCCCCAGGTGGCAGCGCCCCACTCGCCGGACAACGTGGTGTCGGTGGAGGACCTCCTGGGGACCCACATCGACCAGGTCTTCGTGGGCTCTTGCACCAACGGCCGGGTGGAGGACCTTCGGGCGGCAGCCGCCATCCTGGAGGGCGAGCAGGTGGACCCGGGCATGCGCCTCATCATCACCCCTGCGACCCAGAACGTGGCCAAGGAGGCGGTCCGGGAGGGCCTTTACAACATATTCATCGAGGCGGGCGCCATCGTGACCAACCCCTCCTGCGCCCTTTGCACCATCGGGCACCCGGGGGTGCTGGCAGAGGGCGACGTGACCATGTCCACGTCGAACCGCAACTTCCCGGGCAAGATAGGCAAGGGCGGCGAGATCTACCTGTGCTCGCCAGCGACGGCGGCGGCATCGGCACTCTACGGCCAGATAACCGACCCGAGGGAGGTGTGAGGAATGACCGTGTTCAAGGGAAGGGCCTGGAAGTTCGACGACAACATCGATACCGACCAGATCTATCCGGGCAAGTACCTGCCCCTCACCGACAAGGAGGAGATGGGCAAGGTCGCCATGTCCGGTGTGGAGGGGTTCGAGGACTTCTCCCAGCGGGTCTCGAAGGGGGACATCCTGCTGGCGGGTGGGAACTTCGGCTGCGGCTCGTCAAGGGAGCACGCCGTGGTGGCCATACAGTATGCGGGGGTGTCGGTGGTGATAGCCAAGAGCTTCGCCCGCATCTTCTACCGCAACGCCGTCAACCTGGGCTACCCGATCCTCGAATCGGAGGCGGTGGACCACATCGGGCAGAACGACGAGCTCGAGGTGGACGCGGACGCCGGGCTGATCAGGGACCTGACGACCGGCGAGGAGTTCCCCTGCACCACCCTCTCGGGCCTCGAGCTGGAGATCTCCAAGGCTGGCGGCCTCATACCGTATCTGAACAAGGAACTGGAGAAGGGCTGAGGGGGCTCCCCTACCTCCGCCTGCGCCCACGCCCACGCTGCATGAGCAGGGCCAACGCCACGAAGGCAACGATGAGTATGAGGGCCATCTGCTCCCAGAGGGTAGAGAACGGCGTCGTCTCCTCCTCGTTGGCCTCCACCGACACCTGGAAGATCTGGATGGAGGTCGCACCGCTGACATCCGCGGTCACCTTCAGGGTGATGGTGTGAACCCCCTTCGTCAAGTGGGTCGAGAAGCTGGAGGACCTGCCGATGACACCGTCGATGTCGCTCTCCCATACGAAGGAGAGGGGTTCGCCGCCTTCATGGTAGCTCCCGCTGGCATCGAAGACCACGGCCGACCCGAAGGGTACGTGTGGCGAGGATGGCTCGGTCCTCTTGATGATCGGCTTGATGGTGATCCCGTGGACGGGAAGGTCCGCGATGATCCTCACGGGTTCGGTCTGGTGGGAGTTCGCTGACTCCCCCGGCACGGAGGCGTCGGAGAATCTCCAGACTATGAAGTTCTGGTCCCCGTGGTCCACCTCGATGGTGACCTCGATGATGGCGAACTCCACGATCATCAGCTCATCCTCGATCTCCGGGTGGATCCACTGCCCGTAGCCCTCGGTGGTGGGACGGCTCACCGCGTACTCGAGGGTGCTGAGGTCCACACCGCTGACCTGGGTCAGGGGACCGTTGTCGTTGACGCGGACGATCACCGTGATCGAGCTTTCGGTCACGACCTCGTCGGGTCCGGGGGCTATATACGAGATGGAGGGGGCCGTGAGGTCCACCTTCACCCTCTGGTAGAAGGACCCGGACAGGTGGCCCATCGCATCCTCGGCCTTCCACTGGATGTAGTTGTCGACGCCCTCCACCAGGGAGACCCGGGCGGAGCATTCGATGATCTCGCCCCTGTGGGTCCGGGACTGGGGTGGTTGCCAGTTATCGTCTCCCACGACCCGGTAGCTTATGGTGTCCTCCATGACGCCCGAGAGGATGTCGTCCACCACCACGGTCACCTCGACGGTGGGGGAGTTGACGAAGAGGTCATCGGATGGGCTGGCCTCTGAGAAGACGGGGCCGGTCAGGTCCACCTGGATCCGATGGAGGAAGGAGGTGATGTACTCACGTCGCTCCACATCGCGGGCGCGCCACTGGATGTAGTTGTTCTTGCCCTCGTCCATGCGCACCTGGGTGACGATGGTCACCTTATGGGGTTCGCCACCGGGAGGCAGCGTCGTGCTGAAGGTGACCCAAGGGGAGTAATCGCCAGGGCTCGTCGAGGTCCGGTACTGGATGTGGCCAAGGTCGATCGGGTTGCCCTGGGTGTTCTCGATCGTGATGCCCACTGTCACGGTCTCGGTGCTGTGCCAGGTGCCGATGGTCGGGACCGCTGCGCTGAACGAGATGCTGCCCAGGTCCACCTCTATGGGATAGTTGAAGGAGACGGTGGGACCGTTCCCGACCATGTCGGTGGCCCGCCACCTGATGTAGTTGGTGCCCTCGGTGAACAGTTCTTGGACCTCGGCCACGACGGCCCCGTTCTCGTCAGGGGCGGTCAGGGACTCTACCTTGGTCCATTCGACCCAGCCCTTGCCGTCGTTCGCGCGGTAGAGCTGGTAGTACACGTCCCTGCCGACACCGGGCCCCAGGGGGTCCTCTATCTCGCTGCTGATGATGTGGTCGAGGCTTGCGATCGGATCGCTGGGTTCGTGATTCCGGAAGTTGACGCCGGTCCCGTCCACATTGAGAAGGTACTGCTCGGTGCTGAACACCTTGTTCCTGTCGGGGGTCTCGATCGAGACCGTGTAGGTCATCTCCGGTCGGGACATGGCCGGTGTGAGGGCGCTCACGGAGATGGGGGTCTCCCGGACCGCGAGCCCGGACCATTCTCC
>JAUVRF010000371.1 GCA_030597775.1 Methanobacteriota archaeon
AGCAGGAGGAACTCCATGGCGTTCACGTCCACGCCTCCGGGGGCGCTGGTGGTGGGCACGGCGTTCTGCGGGGTCACCCGCCAGATGTCGTCGGTGAGCTGACCCACCTGTCGCACGGCCTCGTCCACGATCGTGCCCAGCCTCAGGCGGTTCCAGGGCTGGGAGGGGGAGGCTCCCTCGGTGGGACCATGGATCGTGACCAGGGGCACGGAGGCGGGCAGGGCGCTCTGGTCGTCGTACTCGGCCAGGGCCTGGGCCAGCAGCCCGTACATGTCCGCCATCGAGAAGTACTGGTAGTCACCGCGGCAGAAACCCCAGGAGGTCCCGACCCAGTTCGGGTACCGAAGGAGCGTCCACCGCGCCAGAAGGTCGTTGGCGGCGGCGGCGATCTCGGACTGGCTTACCGAGATGCCGGTCCCGGGGTCCACCATGGCCGCGATGTCCCGGTTGGAGACGAACGACCCCCCCACCGAGGGCAGCGCGTGATCGGCCAGCCACTCGACGGTGCCGCCCGAAGCATCGTACAACCTCTGTCTCTCGTCGAGGGGTCGTATGGCCTCCAGCGGGAGTCCCGGTGAGTCCGTGTGACCGTAGGCCCACTCCGTCGGCGACAGCCCCTGGTCCGCCGAGACCACCTTGCTGGCGTTGAAATACAGGTCCGGGTCCATGACCAGCAGGGGCAGGAGGTTCACCCGTCGACCGTCCAGGCTCCCGAACGTATCCGAAAGGCTGCCCTCACCATCGCTTGCCACCGGGAACCCCACACCCGTCTCGTCCAGGGCCACCCTCAACCTCCCGCCCTGCCAGTAGACCCCGTAGGGGGTCGCCACGTCCTCGGCTAGCATGGAAGCGATGGTACCGATGGACGGGTCCCCCACGATCGTTCCCGTGTTCGAGGGCCCGTCCTCGATGCCCAGCTGGATGGCGACGGTGTCGTAACGAGAGAGGGAGTGCAGTTGGGCACCGTCGATCCCCACCCCGGCGACCGCGGCCATCTCACCCAGCTCGGTGCGAACGGCCTGGATGCCACCCTGTCCCACCGCCAGTTCCTCGCCGGTCAGGGGGTCGCGAGGCCGGGAGAGGAGGTGATCGAAGGCGGTCACCCGGTCCTGCCACTCCCAGGCGTAATAGGTTGGATCGTACAGAGGGTTCCGGGAGTAGGTCGGCTCGTGGAATGCGGTGTAACCGACCTCGGCCCAACCCTCCTCGATGGCCCGGGTGAGGGTCTGGATCGCATCGGATCGACCCCCGGTGGGGTCGGTGACGGCGGCACCGTTCAGGAGGATGGTCACCGACGGCGAGAGTTCTGGATGGTCCAGCGAGATGTTCGCGATGATGGGCAGGAGGATGGCGTACCTCTCGCCGGAGATGTTGTCGTTGAAGGGGTCGTCGTAGGCGCTGTAGAGATAGACGTAGACCGGACGCTTGACACGTTCCTCCAGCACGTGGATGAAGAAGTCCTGGTACGAGACCGCGCCCCCCTCGTCGATGGCCTGGATGACCACCTTCACCGCGTCCTCGGGTATCACACCCGGTACCCACGTGACCTTCCCCCCGGGGGTCACATTCATTCCCTCGGGTCCCCTGGACAGGGCGAAGGTCACCGCATCGCCCTCCAGGTCCACCGCCCGTGCCTGGTAGGTGTAGGTGAGATCGAGGGTCGCTTCCAGGGGTGGAACGGAAACGACGAACGGAGGATTGCTCATGTCCGTGGGGATGCCCACGTACACGTCGTCGAACCACACGGTGCCCGGTCCCAGCAGGACACACTCCATCCGTATCCTGGCCGTGTCGTCCGCCAGGACGAATGGCTCTCCCCGAAGCTCGACCCACCGGGGCTGGTCATCCTCCAATGACACCTCCCTGGAGTCGATCATCTGGCGGCTGTCGTCGTTGACGATGACGCGCAGGACCAACCGGGAACCCTCCTCCAGTTCGGCCCTCACCCATCCTCCGAAGGGCACGGTGGGTCCCCCCTCGGCGTTCTGGCTCTGGTGCCATCGTGCCTCCTCGTCGGGACCGACGCCCACCATGCTGATCATGATGGAGTTGGAACCGTTGTGGTGGTACCGCCCGTCCTGGAACATCTCGGTGTCGTCAGGGGGCCGTTGGGGGTCAGGATGCCAGTAGATGGGCCGGGGTCCGAACGTGGGCTCGTCGTAGGCCCGCTCGAAACCCGGGTTGATCATCAGGTTGTCGGGGGTCTCGTCCTGTGCCGATGCCTCCGGGACCAGGCCGGGAACGAGGGGCAGGCCTGTCAGGACCAGGAGGGTGACCACGACCGTCGTGGCAAACCTCCGGCCACCCACGGTACCGCTCTCCGGGCAAAAGGTCCTCCCTGGCATCCTGGCTTCGATGCGCCTGGCTGCTATATGAGCGTTGCGGGATGGGATGCCATCAAGGCCCGGGAGGGAACGGACGTTCACTCGCTGAGCAGAGAGGAGTACTCCACCAGGCGCTTGCCGTACTTCCTGCAGCTCTTGAGGGCTTCCTCGTCGGGCTCGCCCACCGACACGGGTCCGAAGTGGTCGGCGCCGGAAGTACCCATCACCAGCATCCCGTGGACAAGCCAGGCCTGTAGGATGCTGAGCACCGTGGTCTCGTTCCCACCGGCCCGCAGACCGCTGGACGAGAAGGCTCCGCCGACCTTGCCGGCCAGCTTGCCATGGATCTTGACCGATCTGTCGAAGAACTCCTTGACGACCCCGGCCATCTGCCCGTAGTACGTTGGAGACCCTATCACCAGGCAATCGTAGTCCATAAGGGTCTTCACATCGATCTTCTCCAGGACGAGCAGGTCCACCTCGGCGCCCGCCTCCTCGGCGGCCTTGGCGATCTCCTCCGCCATTCCCTTGGTGTGTCCGGACCTGGAGTAGTAACTGACTAGCATCTTG
>JAUVRF010000360.1 GCA_030597775.1 Methanobacteriota archaeon
CCCCGGTGGTCGGCCTGAACCGCTCAGCATTGTGCTTGGCCTGCTCAGCGGCGTGGTTTATGAAGAGCCCGGCGGTGTCGAAGTCGCGCCCCTCGTAGGAGATGAGCGCCTTGTCGAGGAGGGCCTCCTGTTCAAGGACCACGATGTTGTTGTCCTTCATCTCCTGGATGATCTCCTGGGCCTCCAGCAGGTCGTCCTCCACCTTACAGCGCGGGCATGTTGCGAACTCGGCCTCGAGCAGGTCACCGCAACGCGGGCACTCGTGGATGTTGGCCATTGCCTCGTCGATGCGCTTCCTCTCCTCGTCGGCGGCCAGCTCCTGGACGCGGCGTGCCCGGTAGGATACGCCCGCCACGACCACCAGGATGATGATGAAGCCCGCGATGATGTAGGGAAGGCTCGCGATGACCCATTCATACCAAGAGGTCTCCTCCTCATGCGGGGGCTCCACGGTGATGTCCCTGGTTATGTTGATGGACCGTCCCAGGCTGTCGACCACCTTGAGCGTGGCCTTGAACACAGCGGCCTTGCCCTTGACCTCGTAGATGTGGAAGGTCGCAGCGCTGCTCACAGAATAGAAGTCCAGGGTGCCGTCGGAATCGTAGTCCCATGCATAGTAGACCACATCGACCCCGTTGTCGCGGAGCTCCTCAACATTGATCACGGTGCCGTTGAACTCGGCCAGGTCGTAGGACACGACCCGGGGATTGACGGATGCGTAGACCCGCATCCTCGGTGGTTCCTGTTCCGGCTCGATCTGGATATCGATGCCGGTGGACTCCTCGGTGACGTGGACGCCATCCTGGGCCTCCACTATGAAGAAGTATGCGGCGCTATCGTAAAGGACGTCGCCGCCTATGATCTCGAACCGGAAGAAGAACTTCCATCGGTCGCTGTGCTCCTCGGGCGGGAAGTACTTGCCCCACTTGTACTCGGGGTCCTGGACATCGGACAGGGGGATCGGGCTAAGGCCCAGCTTGAACTTGGGCCAAGAGTTTGGATCGTCCCCCTCGGGGAACAGTTGTACATACATGGAGGTGATGGGGCTGCCATCGGTGTCTTGCACGTAACCGGTGGCCTCGAGTATGCGTTTCTCCTCCTTGTCGAATGGATATTTGGTACCCTCCTCGGGCTTCTCGACCGTGATCTCGGGCGCGAAGGTGTTCTCAATGATGACGATCCTGATGACCGAGGGTCCCTGGATCTCGCCGCGCACCTTCCGGGTGGTCTTGCCGTCCGGAGTGGCGGCGATGAAGTAGTAAGAGCCAAGGTAATCCACCTTCACGGAGGTGTACCGGGCCGACTGCAGGTCGAAGAAGGCCTTGCCGAAGTCGTTGGTGAAGCCCTGGGACACCAAAGCACCGGTCTCGATGGAGATCACGGTGACCTCGTGACCCTCCAGGGGCTTGGCCTTGAGGGGATCGGGGTCGTCGACGACCTCGACGATGACCGGGAACCGGGTGGTCACCTCGGCGTTCCCGATGGGAAGCACGGGGATGCCGAACTCCATGTCGAAGGTCACGTTGTACAGCTCGCCGATGGCATCGCCGTGGAGGTCGTCGAGAGGCATGTTGAAGACACCCTCGTCCATCTCCAGGTTCCGGGTGTCCAGGTCGAGGGTGGGTATCCCATCGGCCCCGTCGTAGATCGGGTCCCTGCCGATGCCGCCGATGCCGTAGTTGACGTAGATGGAGAACTGCCCGACGTCCATGTCGAGCAGGCCGGTGAACTCGACGAGGGCATCGCCCCCGTCACCACCGTTGCCCTCGATCTCTGACTCGGCTGGTCCACCGGGACCTCCTTTGCCGCCGATGGCGTTCAGGTCCATGGCCTCTGCCTCGATGGAGGCGTCGACATGGAAGCGTACAAGGGCATCGCCGCCCCTTCCACCGGTCTCGCCCTGGTCGTAGCCACCGCCGCCGTCGAGCCCTGCGCCGCCACGGGCGCGGGCTCCAACGTCTTCGCAGAACAGGCTAACAAGACCGAGCACCTTGATCGAGGCCTCACCGCCGTCACCACCCGGGCGTGGGATACCGAAGGAACCGGTACCGCCCTCGCGGCGGCCGTAGTCGCCCCCGTAGCCACCCTCGCCTCCGATGGCGTCCAGCTGGGTCTCCTCCATTATGATGTCATCGATGCAGGAGATCTCGATGGTGCTGAAGCCGGCATCCTTACCGTCGCCAGCGGTCCCACCATCGCCGTCGATGGCCTCGCCGCCGTTTCCGCCGGAGCCGCCATTGCCAGAGATGGTGGTGATGGTCACGTTGTACATCTCAAGGACGTTCGAGCTGTCCAATTTCAAGAAGGCGTTGCCCCCGTCGGCGCCGTCGCCACCGTTGCCGCCGTTGCCGGAGGGGTTGCTGGCGCCACGTGCTCCGATGCCTCCATCGGATGCCTTGGCGTAGATGACCACGTTCTCCAAGTACGAGGTGCGCATGCGTATCTCCACGTCACCACCCAGGCCACCGTCACCACCGGTGGACCCGGTGAGGCCGATGCCTCCACCCCGGGAATTCCCTGCCTTGCACTCGATGTAGGAGTCGGTCCACGCGGACACGTTGGATATGAACAAGGACATCCCGCCGATGGCGCCGTCAAAGGTGGGACCGGTAGGACCCGCGTTGCCCGCGGTGTTCTTGATGATCACGTTGATGAACTCGGAGTTCACCTTCCCATCGGCGATGAATATCGCGTCCTCTCCGGCCTGGTCGGGGCCGCCGTTGGGTGCGGTATTGGTGAAGGTGGTGTCCTCAGCGAAGAAGGAATTGCAGGAACCGTAGAACCTGCCAGTGGTCCGAACGGAGGACCCACCTTCGAAATTCAATGAAGCCTGGCTCTCGCCAGAGAACGTATCAAGGTTGAGGGAGGAATTGATGACGAAGAGCGTCGAGCCATCCTCCGCGTAGAATCCCCACTGGTGCGGGAAGTCATGCACGACGGTGAAGGTGGTGTTGACCATGAG
>JAUVRF010000550.1 GCA_030597775.1 Methanobacteriota archaeon
CGGTAATGCCGATGCCGGAGAGGACCCCGACCTTGCTATGGACCTGGACCGACCCCTGATGCCAGGGACCATAATGCGCGGGCATGGCGCCGAGGACCTGGCGGACTACTTCGACCTGACCTTCGAGTCCAGCACCTTCGTGGAGGTGACGCTCACCCTTCGTTCCGGCACCGCCTCGCCCTCCAACGTGGTGTTCCGGGTCTTGGACCACACCAAGGTGGAGGTGGTGAACTTCACCTTGTCCGACCTGGACGCTCCCAAGAGGTTCGCCTCCCTCACCCACTCCCGGTTCCCGACCCTCAGGTACTACTTCGGGATCACCTGGGAGGGACCGGAGGACGTGAACTTCGAGTTCAGGTACGAGCTGACCAACGTCGTGGGTGAGACGCCGGTTGACGCGGGGACGGGCGAGGACGTCTCCAACACCACCTCCGGGGCCGAGTCCGTCTCGTTCGACGACCCGGTAGCGGGCACTATCGGCGGCACCAATCCCCAGTGGTCCCATGACCTCAACGTCGATGGGGCGGACATCTACGAGCTGTTCCCCACCTCTGGCAAGTTCCTCAAGGTCAAGGCGGGCCTGGACGGTTTCGAAGGAGAGCGCAGAGTGGGTTTCGACTTCTACCTGGTCGACCAGGCCGGGGACCTCCTCGTGAAGCCCCATTCCCTGTTCGACGTTGGGGACGAGGAGGAGTTCGCCCACTACATCTCCCACTCGCTGCCCGTCTACGTGGTGGTGACCTCCGAATCCGAGTCCTGCGACTACACCATAGTGGTCTCCCTTGCGGACCCGCCAGACATCGACATCTTCGTCGCCAGCATGAGCGTGACCCCCAGCCGGCCCAATCCGGAGACGGAGGCGACCATCACCATCGTCGTGGGCTCCAGCGTCGTCATCGATACCGAGACCCAGATCCGGGTGGAGCTGTTCGATGGGGGCAACAAGCTGGCCGAGCAGGACGTCATCTTCGGTGGCACTGACCAGGTCGTCGTGACGTTCCCCTGGACCGTGCCCTCGAGCTCGACCGACCTCACGGCGCTGGTGGACACCCTTAACGTCATCGCCTGGGACAAGGACAAGGACAACAACGAGATGACCATCCACGTCGAGGTGGGTCCGGAGGAACCGGACGACGGGAGCGACGACGAGGGCCGGGATATGATGTTCTGGATCATGGTCCTCGTCGGTGTGATAGCCCTCGTCATCCTGGTGACCGTGCTGTACGTGGTCTTCGGAGGCCACGACGCCGAGGACGAGGAGCCGGAAGAATATTAAGCCCTCCTCCGGATTTCGGATGGGAATAACCTTGCGTCGAACTAAGATAATCGCGACCTTGGGGCCCGCTGTGGCATCGGGCGAGACGATGATGGCCCTCTTGGAGGCTGGAGCCGACGTCTTCCGTTTGAACCTCTCCCACGGCCAGAGGGAGGACCACGACAGGTTCCTGGAACGGGCCAGGGAGGCCCAGGCCCGGACGGGTCGTAACATGGCCATCCTCGTGGACCTCCAGGGACCGCGGCTCCGTGTGGGCACGATCGAGGGTGGCCGGATGGAGCTGAGGACCGGTTCCACGGCCACATTGACGTCCCGGGACGTTGTGGGCGAGGGCTCGGTGGTGCCCGTCACCTACGAACGACTCGAGGAGGACCTTTCGGAGGGCGTGACGATCCTCATCGATGACGCCCGCATCGAGCTGAAGGTCACCGAGGTCACCCCCGAGGGCGTCCTCGTCGACGTGGTGAGGGGAGGTGTGCTGGGCGACCGCAAGGGCATCAACATGCCCGGCTTCCGGATCTCATCTCCCAGCATCACCGAGAAGGACCTGGTGGACATAGGTTGGGCGGCCGAAAGGGAGGTTGACTTCGTGGCGGTCAGCTTCATCAGGGAC
>JAUVRF010000513.1 GCA_030597775.1 Methanobacteriota archaeon
GCCTCGTCTATGTTCTGGACCCGGGCCTTCTCGCCCTTGAAGGGTCCGGCGATGAGCTCGACGATGTTGCCCTCGACGATGCCCGCCACAAGGGGTTTGGGGGTCAGGAAGTGCTCGATCTCGTCCATGTCGATGTTGCCCGCCTCGCCCCTGACGATGCCGCGCACCTTCTTGACGCCCTTGAGCAGCTCCTGCAGGGCGTCGGGATTGGTGGCCTCGATGAATATGTAGCCGCGCATGGGTTGGGGGCACAGGATGGCGAAGAGCTCGGCGCCCTTCCGGATGGTCTTGTTCTCTATGGCGTCGGCCACGATGCGCTCGTGCCCGATGGAGGTCTTGACGGCGTAGATGGTGTTCACGTACACCGGCTCGTTGGGGTCGAAGACGATCTCGCTGGGAGTCTCCTCCACCTTGCCATCGGCATCCCGCTCGGGTACGGCCTCCAGGGTGTCTGGGGTCTCCTCGGCGGCCTCTGGATTGAGGTCATCGAGGCTCGGTTCCTTCCCTTCAGGCCCTTTGTCGTCTTCTGGGCTCATGGTAAACTACCTCAACCATCCATATTATATGAGTTTTCCGGAACCCCGCTTTGCCCTACAACAAGTGGATGAGGTCCACAAGGTAGGTGTCAATGAGGTCGAGCATGCCAACCCACATCTTGTATATGGCGAAGCCCAGGGCCCCTATTAGGACCATGCCGACGAAAGAGACCTGGAGGGTCTTGATGAACTCGTCGTGAGTGGGCTTCACCGACATCTTCAGGACACGGCTGTACTTGTTGGATCGCAGCCGCTCGGTAACTCCCTTCTCCATGCGGTCCTGTACTTCCCAGGTGCGTTCAAGGATGTCCATGGCTCATACCTCGGAGGGTACCCGCGGGGATGCCTTCACCGGACGAAGTCCAAGTCCATGTGCTCCGGTCTGCCGCCGCGGCGGCCCGCCGGACCCAGGATCTGCTTGGACCTCACTCCTACGATGACCAGCATCACGCGGATGGTCCTCTCAAGGGCTGGGTCAATGGCGGCCCCCCATATAATCCTTGCGTTGGCGTTAATACGACTGTGGACCTCCTCGACGACCTTCTGCGCGTCGGTCACCGTCATGTCCGGTCCGCCGGTGACGTTCACGAGGGCGCCACTGGCGTCGCTGATGTCCACATCCAGCAGGGGCGAGTTGATGGCCATGTTGATGGCCTCGGTGGCGCGGTCCTCGTCGGATGCCTCGCCCAGGCCGATCATGGCCACGCCGCCGGACCGCATGATGGTGCGGATGTCGTTGAAGTCCAGGTTGACCAGGCCGGGTTTGGTGATGATCTCGGTGAGGCCCTTGATGGAGCGCATCAGGACCTCATCGGCCATCTTGAAGGCCTGGTTGAGTGGCAGTCGGGGGTTGATAGTGAGCAACTTGTCGTTGGGGATGACGATGGCGGTGTCCACCAGGTGGCGGATCTTCTCCAGCCCGTACTCGGCGTTCTCCATCCTGACGAGGCCCTCCGAGGCGAAGGGCAGGGTCACGATGGCTATCGTGAGGGCGCCCAGGTCCTTGGCGATCTTGGCGAAGACGGATATCGCACCGGTGCCGGTGCCGCCGCCCAGGCCGCAGGTGAGGAACACTATGTCGGCGCCCGACATGTGGGCCTTGATCTCGTCCTGCACCTCCTTGGCGGCCTCCTCGCCGATCTGCGGAAGCGCACCCGCGCCCAGTCCCTTGGTGAGACGTCTGCCGAGCAGGATCTTCCTGGGGGAATGGATGGTCAGGAGGTGTTGGGCGTCCGTGTTGGCCGCGAACATCTCCGCGCCCGCAACGCCCTCCTCGACCATGCGGTTGTTGGTATTGCAGGCGGCACCTCCGATGCCGTTGATCTTGATGTTCGTGCGCAGTGATTCAAGGACCTTCTCCAGCTCTGCGTCGTCCGCTCCTGGTCCCGAATATCCGGACGAGGCTGGTGGTTCCTCGATTGGACTGCGCGATAAAACCTCCCTAACGATGGTCTTGATGTGGCTCCCTCCTCATAGATGGCATTCTATTTAATAGGAACAAGCCACTATATCGCTTCGGCGAATTTATAGATTTGGGTGTCAAACCC
>JAUVRF010000347.1 GCA_030597775.1 Methanobacteriota archaeon
CCTAGCTACCCCACCCCGCTACGAGGTGACTGGGTAAATCCGGTTATACGCCTTCTCCAATATGAAGGTTCGCCCGGGTCCCCGGGAGGTTACCATTCCCTGCCCGAGGCGCTGATGTCCTCCATCCACGCGTCAACGACCTTGTGGAAGGATGCGACTATCCTGTGGGTCTTCTTGTGGTCGCCATCCTCGATGGTGGCGAACTCGGCCTCCATGTCCACCCTCGCCTGGTCGACCTTGGCCTCCAGCTCCGCGTGGGCGGGGTGGTCGGACCTGGACAACTTCATCTTGACCTTGTGGAGGGACGCGTCCAGTTCCTCGTGCAGGGACCTGGCGTGCTGCTTGGTCCATGAACCGGTGTCCTTCGCCTCGTCCGCGGCCTCGGCGGAGAGCTCCTTGGACTTGGTATGGAACGTCTTGTGAGCGCCCTCGAGCTCCTCCTTCACTTCATCGTGCGCATCTGCCATGATGTATCCCTCCGATGTGCTTGGTCCCCAGGACCCACAGCTTTGCCGATCCCTCCGAGGGTCCCACCCGGAACCTCACTTCTTCTTGCTCGCCGGCTTCTCGTGCTCGGTGGCGATGCGGATGGCGTTGTCCTTGTAGTAGATGTAGATGTCGCCCTTCTTCTTCTTGGAGAGCTCGGAAAGCCCCGAGTAGATCGTGTCCTCGTCCATGCCCAGGGAATCGGCCGCCGCTGGAGTGCTCCAGGGTTGGCCCTCGAAATCGTGCTTCTTGATGTATTTCCAAAGACGCATTTCATCCTCGGTAAGGGATCCGGTATCTGCCATGGGGGTGACCAGCCCTGAACGCCCATTGTGGCTAATAAGGTTTTTCTCCAACCTGGGACGGTGGGATTTTTATATGTCGGGACCATTCCATCTGAGGGGAACGACGTGATAATCAGGAGCAAGGCACCACTCCGGATAAGCTTCGGCGGGGGAGGGACCGACGTCCCGCCCTACCCTGAGGAGCGGGGTGGCGCCACCCTCAACACCACCATCAACAAGTACGCCTACGCGACCTTGGTCCCGTCCACGGACGGGGAGATCAAGGTCACCTCACTGGACTACGACATCGTCGCCAAGTACGGGCCCGGCGAGCGGCTCCCCTACGACGGCGAGCTGGACCTGGTGAAGGCCACCATCAACGCGATGGGTCACGACGAGGCCGTTCACCTGTTCCTCCACTCGGACGCCCCTCCCGGGTCCGGACTGGGTTCCTCGTCCACGGTCTGCGTCGCCCTCGTCCAGGTCTTCAAGCATTACCTCAACCTGCCCATGGACCACTACGAGATAGCCGAAACGGCATACGAGATCGAGCGGATCGACCTCCAGATAACCGGTGGTCTCCAGGACCAGTACGCCGCGGCCTTCGGGGGTTTCAACTTCACCGAGTTCCTGGAGGACCGGGTCATCGTCAACCCACTGCGCATCAGGAGGGACACGCTGAACGAGCTGGAGTACCGGCTCCTCCTTTGCTACACGGGAGGCACCCGCCTGTCGGCGAACATACTGGACGAGCAGACCGAGGCATTCGTCAAGAAGGACAAGGCCGTGGTGGAATCCCTGGACTACATCAAGGAGCTGGCCGTCAAGATGAAGAGGGCTCTGCTCCGGAACGAGCTGGACGATTTCGGCGACATGCTCCACGAGGGGTGGATGCACAAGCGGAAGCTGGCGTCAGGCATCACCAACCCGGTCATCGACAGACTCTACGACATCTCCCGTGAGCACGGTGCCCTGGGCGGCAAACTGCTGGGCGCTGGTGGGGGCGGGTACCTGCTGCTCTTCTGCGAGTTCGACAAGCGCCACATCGTCGCGGAGAAGCTTGAGGATGCGGGCGGCCAGCTGGTGGAGTTCGGTTTCGAGAAGGGCGGCGTGCAGAGCTGGGAGGTCCCAGGAGGGAGGTAGAATGACGATAGAGAGGATCAAGGAGGCCTTCGCCGAGTCGATAGCGGCGAAGCAGGCCCTTTCAGAGGAGGACCTCGCGGTCCTACTGGAGATGTCCAAGCTCACCGTGGAGGCGCTCCAGAAAGGCAGGAAAGTGATCTTCATGGGCAACGGCGGCTCCGCCGCGGACGCCCAGCACCTGGTGGCCGAGCTGGTCTCACGGTTCCGTCTCGAGCGGGAGGGCATGCCCGCCATCGCCCTCACGGTCAACACCTCCATCCTCACGGCCATCGGCAACGACTACGGCTTCGAGTACGTGTTCGAACGGCAGGTGGCGGCCATCGCCCAGTCGGGCGACATCGTGGTGGGCCTCTCCACCTCGGGCAACTCGCCCAACGTGCTCCGGGCCATCGAGAAGGCTCGCACCATGGGTTGCCTCACCTTCGGCTTCACCGGAAGGTCCGGGGGCCAGATGCCCCACGCGGTGGACCTCTGCTTCTCGGCCCCCTCCGACGACACCCCCCGCATCCAGGAGGTCCACATCACCGCGGGCCACATCCTGTGCGAGCTGGTCGAGGCGGAGATGTTCGGGTGAGCCCATGAAGCGGCCGGCCGTCTTCCTGGACAGGGATGGTACCATCATCGTGGACAAGATGCACCTCACGGACCCCCGCGTCGTGGAACTTCTGCCAGGGGCCGCCGAGGGCGTACGACGGCTCAACGAGGCCGGCATCTTCACCGTCGTCGTCACCAACCAGGCTGTGATAGCCCGCGGCATGGCCTCCAAGGCCATGGTCGAGGCGGCCAATGCCCGCATGCAGGACCTGCTGGAGGCCGAGGATGCCCACATCGACGCCATCTACTACTGCCCCGACCACCCTGACTTCTCGGTCAGCTGCGGATGCAGGAAGCCCGCCCCGGGCATGCTCCTGCAGGCAGCGGAGGAGCACGACCTGGACCTGGAGAGGTCCTTCATGGTGGGGGACTGGTGGGCGGACATCGGGGCGGGTGTCGCCGCGGGGACGAGGACCGTCCTCATCTCCGGCGCTGTGGAGGGGGGGTCCAAGGTCGACGAGAAGCTGGCCGAGCATGGGTTGGTACCGGACAAAAGGGTCACCTCGGTGAACGAGGCTGTAACGTGGGTCCTGGAAGC
>JAUVRF010000440.1 GCA_030597775.1 Methanobacteriota archaeon
ACTGAATATTAAAAAAATTGGATCCTACGACGGCGAGCCCTCGTCCTCTCCGTTGACGCCGTAGCCCATCTCCGGGCTTCCCAGGTAGGCCTCCGCAAGCATCTTCGACAGCTGGAGCACCCTGTCCCTGGCCATGGGCTTGTCCTCGCCCCGGAGCCGCAACCGCCTGTCCGACAGCACCGCGAACCGGACGGTGTCGATGACCTCCTCGGCAAGCTCCCTGGCGGGGAAGGCCTCGGGTCCCCTCACCTCCACGACCAGCTCGACGTACTCGGGTCCCGGCATGACGGCGATGGCCACGACGAGGGGCATGTCCTCCTCGGTGCGGGATACGAACAGGCGCCAGGTGCCGCCCCCGGCAAGGTCGCCGTCCATCACTGGCATGAGGCCGTGGGGGAACTCCAGGGTCTCCAGGATTATCTTGGAGGGCACCCTCGGGAACCGGACGCCCCGTAGGCCGACGGTGTCCTCGACAGGCACCCAATCCAACTCGCCCGGTCGATGGATCGCCGACGAGACCAGGGTGGTCGCCTTGGCGGGAAGCTCCTGGCGCACCTTGCGGGTCCCTGCCTTGGCGGACCCCCTCGCCAGCACCCGGGTCAGCTCTCCAGGCTCGTCCTCGGGGTCGGGAACGGGTGCCACTCGCATCTGGAAGGTCGCGGCCGCGCTCCTTCCCGTCGCCAGGGTGCCCAGTTCCACCCGGTGGGGCCCCTTGTGGCGCAACCGGTCGCCGGCGATGCTGAACTCGACCGCCAGCTCCTCCAGGTCCTCGGCGAGGGTGTTGTCCACGCTCACCACCAGTTCGGCCGTGTCCTCCCGGGACAACATGGCCTGCCGGGTCCGTAGCATGCCCATCGGTGGTGGCGTCGAGAGGGGCGACGTATCCGCACCTTCCCCCTCGGGTACCAGGATCTCTGGTCTCGGGGGCACGCCCACCTTGACCCCGACGGGCCTGTCGGAGCCCTTGACGCGAAGTTCCTTGGAGGCGCCCACGTAGGCGCCCCGCACGTCCTTGGTCGCCTCCTCCCCTATCTTGATGATGGAGCTCTTCCTGAAGTAGGCAAGGGTGTTGTCAAGGACCTGGACACGGACCCTGAGCGGCTCCAGGGACCCTTCCACACCGGAAAGGTCGGGCCAGGTGTCCCTCACGGCCTGGTCGACCGCCTCCTGGACCTCCCAGTAGGATTTGGTTATCTTGTCCAGCCGCTCCCGCTCGCCGTCCAGCTCCTGGAGCTGGTCCCGGAGCTGAACGGACCGGGCCATGGCTGCGTCCGCCCCCACGCCACCACGCTGGGAGATCTCCTCCTGGACCCGGAGGGCCACCATGGTGTTGAGGACCATAGTGTCCCTGGCATTGACGGTCTCCCTGAGCAGGCGCGGGTCTGCGTCGGTGCGCACCCGGAGAGCCTCGACGGCCCTGTCGAGCACGTCCTTGCCCGAGGATGTTCCGATGGCGGGCACGGGCTCGAGACCAAGCTGCTCGATCCATATGATGGCCTCCTCCCGGTCGCGTCGTATGCGCCGGCGATTCGCGGTGACGATGCGGAGGACCGGCACTGAGGCCACAATCCCCACTCCCAGGAGGAAGATGCCAGCTGCCAAAGTGTTGTGGACCGAGGGGATGAAGTCGCCGTTGTCCCCTGACCCGTCCCCGTCGGTGTCGGCCCACTCCGTCGGGTCCTTGGGGAAGAGGTCACCGTTGTCACCCACGCCATCGTTGTCCGTGTCCTTCCATTCCGATGGGTCCATGATGAACATGTCGCGGTTGTCACCGACGCCGTCCCCGTCGGTGTCCGTATGCTCGGTGGCATCCGTCGGGAAGGCGTCCAGTGAGTCGGCGTACAGGTCCCCGTCGGTATCGAGCCCCCACAGGGCCACCTTGCCGAACCCGGCAGCGCTCACCAGGTTCTGGTCATCCCTCCAGACCACATCGGAGACCGAGTAGTTGTGGAACCTCAGGGTCTGGGACCGGGAGCGTCCCGCCATGTTCCAGATCTCGATGTGTCCGTTGCTTCCCCCCACCGCGACCCGGTCCCCGAACTGGTCGAAGCACACCAGGTGGCGGGTGCCCTGGAAGTCGGTCTCCAGGTAGACGATGGAGCGGCGATGGTCCACGCTGACGGAGTGTATCCTGCCGTTCCGGGTCGCCGCAGAGATGACAAAGTCACCATGGGAATAGCCCATACCCATGACAGTAGAGCCCAGGTCCAGGATCAGCGTGGTGTTACCTGAGCTCTCCACCGCCCATATCTGTCCCGTGTTCGTTCCCACCAGCAATGTGTTGGTTCCGAAGCCGGAGGCCCCTCCCGCCGGGAGCCAGAGTGCGCTCGTGGGGATCTGGGCCGCGAGATCCTCCGGGAGGTCCTGAGAACGAATGAAGATCACGTCCAGGGTCATCATGTCCACGAAGGAGATCGTCATATCGGAGTCGGGATCGAGGCCCACGACGGCCAGTCGTGTCTGGAATTCGGAGACCGCGGTGACCCTC
>JAUVRF010000050.1 GCA_030597775.1 Methanobacteriota archaeon
CATCCCAACAATTCCATTTCATGCACCAGTCCTCGCCGTGGACATCGGGGAGCGTGTCATCGCGACGTCAGTGATGCTCGTCGAAGGCACCATCACCTCCCCGGGATTCCACGGCAGGGAGGTCCGCAGCATTCGCAGGCATTACGCCTGGCTACGCAAACGGCTCGGAAGGCGCAAGCTGCTCCGGGTCATCAAGCGTGTCGGCCACACCGAACACCGGAAGGTCGATGCCAGGCTGCATGTCATCGCGGCCACCCTCGTCGACCAGGCGAGGGAGATGGGCGCGGTGATCGCCATTGGCGACCTTTCCGGTATACGGAAGGGCTCGAGGGGGAGACGCATGAACCGCATCGTGAACGCGATGCCCTTCAACCGCCTTTCCCTGTTCATCGAGTACAAGGCCGCCTGGGCGGGAGTGCCCGTCATCAAGGTCGATGAGGCGTACTCGTCTCGCGAATGTCGTATCTGCCATCAGGACGGGAGGCGACCGAGCCAGGGTCGCTTCGTATGTTCGTCCTGCGGGGAGTACAATGCTGACCTCAACGGTGCTGTGAACATTGGCAGTAGGGCCTTGGCCTACATGGCCATCGCCGGGGCGCCTGGTATTGCGCCCTTGAGGGGGACCTCGAGCCCCCAAGTTCAGTGTGACGTCATGTCCTGCTAAACAAATACCGACGTAGGTTCCAGTGCAGTTGGGCAGGCGGGCGAGACATCCAGGGGTGAAGCTTCATAACCGCGCAGGGAGGTACTTGGGCGGGGAACGGTTGCCCCAGGGTGGTGTCGGGTCATGTTGGTCAGCATCGCATACTGCTCAAGGAAGGGTACGACGGATGGTCTGGCTTAAATGGTGGCCGAGGAGGTCCGAAGGAGGGGTCACGAGGCGAACCTGGTGAGGATCAAGCATGTGAAGAGACCCGGGTTCTTGAAGGCGGCGAGGATGTCCATCAAGCAGCTGGAGGATGTGGAGCTGAACAACGTCGAGGCGGACCTCGACATGTCCTCCGCCGACATGGTCGTGATCGGTGGACCCATCTTCGCGGGCAATGTCAATCCCTTCACCAGGACCTTCCTTACAAGGGCCAAGGGCCTTGAGGGCAAGCCGGCCGGTATTTTCATCTGCTGTTCCAGCCAGCCCGATGATACCATTGAGTACATCGAGATGCTGACCAAGATGGCCAACGATAGGGGTCTCCAGGTGAAGGGCAGCCTGGTCGGCTCCACCAAGGTGAAGGACCAGTACGCTCAGCTGTCCAAGGCCTTTGTCGAGGAATTGCTGACCCTGGACACCTGACGAGGGCCCATTATCCTCGCGGGCTGATGCCCAGACCGCATAAGATAAATACCGCATGTAGCACTCATCACAGGAGGACCATGACGGGAGACTCTGCGGTCGGGGAGCTGGTGGGTGTATACGATGGCATCGACTTCCACCTGGGCTCATCGTACTTGATCAAGGACGTGGACGCAACCCGGTTGTACCGCATCTACAACTCCCTGGTGGAGGGGATGGACAACGGTCTTTGCATCTCCCGATCGTATCCCCCGAAGATGATCGAGCAGCACAAGGTCACCAAGGGAGACTTCATCTGGATGACCACCAACACCGTCGGCCACGACCGTTGCGTCAACCCCACGAACATCGGCATGGTCCACATGTCCATGATGGACTTTCTCCGGACCAATCCCCGGGGGATCATCACCCTCGAGGGGGTGGAGTACCTGGTCTCCAACAACGGGTTCGACCCCATCCTGCGCCTCCTGCACGCCCTCAACGACAAGATAACCGTGTCCGACGCCATCCTCCTCGTCACCATGGACGAGAAGACGCTGGCCCCCCGGGAGATGCGCATAGTGGAGAAGGATTTCGACAAGGTATTATGAGGATATCTTTAACTCAGGTCATCCCGATAAGGCGACCGGTGAGCCATTGCTCGATGAATGGCTGGAAAGTGCAATAAAGGGTGGAGCGGAGTACGCCGACCTGCGGGCGGTGACCGTCGAACATACCACGTTGGAGCTCAAGGACGGGGAGCTGAAGGAGGCCGTAGAGGGCCAGGAATCGGGATTCGGCCTCCGTGTCCTTGTGGACGGGAGCTGGGGGTTCTCGTCGGCCAATTCCATCTCGAAGGAGGCCGGGACGGCGGCCGTCGCAACGGCGCTTGCCCTGGCACGGGCGACCGCCGCCCGAGCCGGTGAGGCGGTCACCCTCGCAGAGGTGCCCGTGGTCGAGGACACGGTCATCTGGGTACCCCGGAAGGAACCCAAGGACGTGGCCATCGAGGACAAGCTGGAGATGTTGAGGGAGATGGAGGCCATGGCCCGCACCGCAGAGCACCTGGCCACCGTCACCACGTTTTACTCAGAGGGCCACAGGAGGATCGAGCTGCTCACCAGCGAGGGCATTCGGCTGGTCCACGGGCTCACCAGGGTGCTCACGGTCGCCAACATGACCGGCCGCAAGGAGGGCGTGGTCTCCTCGTTCCGCTCCCGCGTCGGGGGCGTGGGTGGATGGGAGGTGTTCGAGAACAAGGACCCGGTGGCGGAGACCGAGCGAGGCGTCGTCTCCCTCGAGACCCTGCTGGACGCGGGCAGGGCCCCATCGGGCCGGATGACGGCGGTCATCGACCCGGACTTGTCGGGCGTCTTCGTGCACGAGGCGTTCGGACACGCCTCCGAGGCGGACCTCGTCATGGCCGGCGAATCCATCCTGGAGGGTCGCATCGGCGAGAAGCTGGGCGTGGATGATGTCACCATCTTCGACGACCCAACGATGCCCGGGGCCTTCGGCTCCTTTCCCTACGATGACGAGGGGGTCAAGGGCGCCCGGAAGGTGCTGATGCAGAACGGGGTCCTCACCTCTTTCCTTCATAGCCGCGAGACGGCGGGCAGGATGGGCGACGAGCCCAACGGCGCGGCACGGTCCCAGGACTACGGCTCTAGACCGTTGGTCCGCATGTCCAACACCTGCCTCGAGGCTGGTGACCTGTCCCAGGAGGAGATGTTCGAGGGGATCTCCGAGGGTATCTACCTCAAGGGGACCCGGGGAGGCCAGGTGGACGTGGCCAAGGGCACCTTCCAGTTCGGGGCCCAGGAGGCGTTCCTCATCGAGAACGGCCAGATCACCAGCCCCCTCAGGGACGTGGCCCTGATGGGCACGATACTGGAGACCCTCCACAACATTGACGGCCTGGGTAAGGAGTTCATGTTGGCGAGCCCGGGATTCTGTGGCAAGGGCCAGACCGTTCCCGTATGCGACGGTGGACCCCACATTCGCCTCCGGGACGCCGTCGTGGGAGGTGGCTGACGTGACGGACATCGTCGACCCACAGGCACTCCTGAGCCAGGCCGAGGACGCGGTCCTGCGCCTCATGGGCCTGGGAGCCGATTGCGCCGAGGCCTACGTCGCCTCGAGCAGCTCGGTCAGCGTGGATGTGGAGAAGGACGTTGTCACCTACACGACCTCCGACTCGGAGGAGGGGGTCGGTCTGAGGGTGGTACGGGACGGTCGGTTGGGGTTCGCCTACACCTCCGACCCGTCCAAGATCACCGAGGCGGGCAGGAACGCCCTCGACCTGACGCGCCTCGCGCCCATCACGGGCTACATATTCCCCGTCGGCGGGGAACCCTACGCCGAGATCCCTGGCCTGGACGACCCCGCATTGGTCGCGATGGAGCCTGAAGAGGCGGTGGAGATGAGCGGAGAGCTGGTCGAGGCGGCTCGCGAGGTGCATCCCGATGCATCGGTGGCCGGCGGCGGCGTCGGCTTCGGTCAGGGTACGATCGCCGTGGCGAACTCCGAGGGAGTGTCCGTCGCCTCCCACGGCACGAGCATCTCGGTTGGCGCCTACGTGGTCCTGCGCGACGCGACCGTGTCCACTGGATTCGAATCCTTCTCCAGCCGCGCGAAGGACATCGACGCCCGTGCCGTCGGGAGGGCCGCAGCACAGATGGCCCTGGAGGGCCAGGGAGCAAAGGCCCTGGAGAAGGGTGGTGAGATGACCGTCATCTTCCGTCCGACCGCCCTGGCGGAGCTCTTGGACCACACACTGGTGCCCTCCGTCATCGGCGACGCCGCCCAGCGGGGCGAGTCCGCCTTCACGGGCCGGGAAGGTCAACAGGTGGCGGCCCCGGATGTTACGGTGCTGGACGATCCCACCATCCCGGGGGGGTTGAGCAGCGGTCGGTCGGACGACGAGGGGGTCTCGTCCCGACCCAATATCCTTATCGACGGCGGCGTGCTCGATGGGTTCCTCTACGACAGCTTCACCGCCAACCAGTACGGGCTCCAGAGCACCGGCAATGCCGTCAGGGGCGGTGGCTCGGGCTGGAAGACCCAACCCGAGGCTGGCGTGTCCAACATCGTGGTACAGGTTCCCTCTAGGGGCAATCTGGACGACCTCATCGCCGAGGTAGACAGGGGCCTGCTGATCCACGATGTCATGGGGGCCCATACTGCCAACATGTCGACCCTGGACTTCTCCATCAACACCACCATGCCCTTCGAGGTCCGCAAGGGGGAGATCGTGGGGGTCCGTGACCCTCTCATGCTGGGTGGTAACCTCGGTGACGCGCTCCAGAAGGTCCTCGGGGCGGGTGGGAGGCCCCGGCAGTGTCCATCTGGCGCCAACGTGGTCCTGCCCTGGATCGCGATGGACGGAGTGACGGTGACGATATGACCGTGCAGGTGTCCGTCCTCAAGGACGGGACGATCGAGCGGGACCCCGACGGGACGATCCTCGACGCCAGCTCCTCCGTGACCCTGGTCCAGGCCGACGGGACGAACATCATCGTGGACACCGGGATGCCCCATGACGCCACGGAGATCCTCGAGGCGCTGCACCGCCACGGCCTGGACAGCGAGGACATCAACATCGTTGTGAACACCCATTGTCATCACGACCACACGGGGTGCAACCGCCTCTTCGGAGTGGCCGAGGTGGTCGTGCACATCAAGGAGGGGGCTCCCAGGTGCATCTCGGGCAGGTCACGCAGGATCGAGTGGGACACCGAGCTGTTGCCGGGCGTCCAGATCCTCCTCACCCCGGGCCACACAAGGGGCAGCATATCCGTGGCGGCCGACACTCCCGAGGGGACCTGGGTCATGGCCGGGGACGCGCTGCCCACCGTGGACAACTACGTCGGGTGGGTGCCTCCCGGTATCAACTACGATGAGACGGTGGCCATGGTCAGCATGAAGAGGATCGTCGACCTTGCCTGGATGATAGTGCCGGGCCATGGACCGGCCTTCGACAAGGAGAACGATGTCCCCGCCACCCTCAAGGACCTGTTCCACTGAACCGCCGGGACCTCACCGGCCGATCGGCGGGTGGGTCCGTGGTGGTCAACCCCAGAGCCCCTTCGACACGCGGATGCGCTCGGCGTCGACGACCTTGAGACGGCCCACGGCCTCCGCGAGCTCCACGATCTCTATGGTGCCGCTGCGTGCCGCTGGCATCTTGCCGAACTCGCCCCTGTCCACAAGCTCGGCGGCGTACCAACCGAACTGGGTGGCCAACACGCGGTCGAGGGCGCTGGGAGGTCCACCCCGCTGGAGGTGGCCAAGGACGACCGTCCTTGTTTCGACGCCGGTCCGCTCCTCGATGATCTTCGCCAACCGTTTTCCGATCCCGCCCAGCTTCACATGGCCGAAGGGGTCAAGGCCTTCGTCCTGGAGGACCATGTCCTCACCCTCCTTGAGCGGGGCTCCCTCGGACACGGCTATGATGGAGTAACCCCTGCCATCGGCGCCCGCCCTGGCCTTCACGACCTCGAGGAGGCGGTCCATGTCGATGGGTTCTTCGGGCAGGAGTATCGCGTGGGCACCACCAGCAATGCCAGAGTACCACGTCAACCAGCCAGCGTGGCGTCCCATGATCGCAACGACCATACATCTGTGGTGGGACCTTGCCGTGGTGTGGAGACGGTCGATGGCCTGGGTGGCGATGTTGATCGAGGTGTCGAAACCTATGGTGAAATCGGTCGCATCCAGGTCGTTGTCCACAGTCTTGGGGCAGCCCACCGCGGGTACGCCCAGCTCCGACAGCTTGTGCAGAACGCCCAGCGTGTCCTCTCCCCCGATGCCCACCAGGGCGTTGACGTCCAGCCGCTCGAGGCTGTCTCGCACCATCTCGGGACCGTTGTCTATCTTGAACACGTTCGTCCTGGAGGTGCCTAGCATGGTGCCCCCGACGTCGTGGATGCCATCGACCTCCGCAGGGCCTAGGGGGATCGTGTCCCCCTCCAGCACGCCCTTCCATCCGTCCCTGAAGCCCACGACCTCGTGACCCAGCTGGTTCGCCCTGAGCACGAGTCCTCTGATCGCGTGGTTGAGCCCGGGGCAGTCGCCCCCTCCAGTGAGAACTCCTATCCTCATAGGAACACCAGGTCCACAAACGGCGAGGCCCAAGATAAGGTTGCCGGGCGAGCGGTGCGGGATGCGGGGTCTGGTGGATATGGAAGGGGAAATCGTCATATACACGCTGGCGCGTTGATGGGCCGCAGATGGTGGAGTCGGTGAGCGGAGAGCAACGGAAGGGCGACGCAACTGAAGGGGAATGGGAACCAGACGACCTCATGGAGATGGTGAGCCATGACCTCATCAACCAACAACAGGCCGCCATGGGATTCTTGGAGCTTATCGAGGGATCCAAGGGGCTGTCCGAGGGAGAGCGGGTGCTGGTGACCCGGACCATCGAGGCCCTGGAGCACACCGCCAGGTTGATCCTCCAGGTCAGGGCATCCCTGGTCCAGCGCGAGTGGGGGGAGTACCGACCTGCCCGGATCTCCCTCGACCGGGCGATCGCCGCCTCCTGCCGGACCGTCCAGGGAGCCTTCGCGAGGGACCGTCTCAACATCGAGCTCAAGGGGCTTGGTGGGAGCACCGAGGTGATGGCCGACGGAATGCTCAGCGACATGCTGACCCAGTTGATGTTGATGATCGCGGAGCCCGCGACCCCCGATCGCCCATGCAAGCTGACGGTGAGGGTCGAACCCAAGGGGGAGTTCACCGCTGTCCGGTTCATGAGCGAGGGGTTCGCCCTGAACCCGATGGTCACCAATGCCCTCATCGGGGGCCGGGACCCAAAGGGACGGACCCGTGACGCCGCCACCATCGGCCTTGTCCGTCGGATGCTGATGCGATATGGAGGCCGGGCGCTCATGGAACCGGTCCCTCCAGGAGGGGTGGGGGCCCACCTTGTGATCGAACTGCCGAAGGGGAGTGATACCGATGCTGTCGATCATGATAGTTGATGACGAGGAGGTCCTTCATATCCTCTACGGCAAGCTCCTCAAGCACAAGGGACACACGGTGGTGGCCTCGGCCTTCAACGGCGATGAGGCCGCGGGCATATATCGGGGGCTCGAGCCCTCGCCGGACCTGGTGCTGATGGACCACAGGATGCCCGTCAAGAACGGCCTGGAGGCCATGGAGGAGATCCTCACGATCGACGCCGGGGCGAAGATCGTGTTCCTGACGGCCGACGCCGGCGTCGCCGAGAAGGCCATGGATATGGGGGCCGCGGACGTGCTCCTCAAGCCCTTTCGGATGGACCTGCTCCTGAGGACCGTGGAGGACGCGGCCCACAAGGTCAGGGACTGACCAGCCTCAACCTAAACCTTTTTGACTACCTTTCCCATGGGGACAGGTCGAGCCCCGGAAAGGGCAAGTCCCGAGGTGAGCTTTATAGGTGCCGACGAGGAGCCCTTCGACCCCAGCACCGAGGCCGAGGGCGTCGCACGGACCCAGACATACGCCGCGATCATCATCGTCGTGCTCGTCGTGGCCACGGTGGCCGTGGCCCTCACGATCGAGAGGCCCGAGACGGAGGTCAAACGTTCCGATTGGGCGTACGACATGACCCAGCTGGACTCCGCATGGGAGGCCGGGATGCGCGGTCAGGGTGTCCGTGTGGGCATCGTCGCCACCGGCATCGATGCCGACCATCCCGTGCTCAAGGACGCCTCGGTCGTTGCATGGTTGGACCTGATCAACGATCGCCAGGAACCGTACGATGACGTTGGTCATGGTACGGCCATGGCCTCCATAATCGCCGGTCATTCTCCCCTCCGGGGGGGAGCGGTGGATGTGGAGCTCATCATCGTCAAGGTGCTGGACAAGGACCAGGGCTTCTCGGACACCATCGTCGCCGACGGCATCGACTTCTGCATGGACCCGGATGGTGACGGGGATTACTCGGACGGGGCGGACATCATCTCCCTGTCGCTGGGCGGTGAGTACGACAACATCGACATCCTCCTCGGCACCAAGACCGAGGCTGCCATCGCCCAGGCGATATCCCACGGCATCGTGTGCGTCGCCGCCGCGGGGAACGACGGCTCGGCCGATGACGTGTCCATGCCCAGCCGCATACCGGAGGTCATCTCGGTGGTCGCCGTGTCCCTGCGAGGGCAGATGGCGCCCTTCTCGTCCCCCGGGAATACCTCCGAACCCCGTCTGGACCCGGACAAGAAGCTCGAGATCGTGGCCCCGGGAGTGGACGTCGTGACCGCCTACAATGACGGCCTCCATGCCAAGGGCTCTGGCACATCCCACGCCACGGCCTTCACCACCGCCGTCCTGGCCGTGGCCCTGGCGGCCGCGCCGGACCTCAAGCACGACGGTGCCGAGGGTGGCAACGTGACCTCGGTGGAGCGTGTGAAGACCGCCCTGATGGAGACCGCCATGCCCCTGGAGGGCCAGATATCTCCCCACGACCCGAAGTCCGGTTACGGGCTTATCCAGGCGGTGG
>JAUVRF010000482.1 GCA_030597775.1 Methanobacteriota archaeon
GACCCAGAGGGTGAGCTGGCCAGTGACAACATTGTCGTCACGGTGATCAACAAGGCTCCCGTCGGGGTGATCTCAGCCCCGCTGGAGGACGCCTCGTTCTGGAAGGACGACGAGGTGGAGTTCCAGGCCCAGGCCCATGACACCCCCTCGGACATCGACCTTCTCACCTTCCGATGGGACTTCGGTGATGGTGAGGTGACCGAATGGCTGGTCTGGAAGAACGCCGACCTCACGCACATCTACACCAGCAGCGGGGAGTTCACTGTCACCCTCGAGGTCAAGGATGACGATGACGATGTGAGCACCATCACCGTCGGCATCGTGGTCGTGAACGCCGAGCCGGTGGCGACCGTTATCAAACCCTGGCCCTCCACGACGGTCGACGAGGACTCGCCGGTGCCCTTCGTCGGGAGGGGCGCGGACACCCCGAGCGACGAGCAGACCCTGACCTACCGGTGGGTGGTGGAGGATGTCGACCACGCGGGCGAGGAGCACACCCACACCTTCACCGAGGAGGGCACGTACATCGTGACCTTCGTCGTCACCGACAGGGAGGGCGCTATGGACAGCCTGGATGTGACGGTCAACGTCTTGAACGTGGTTCCCGAGCTTGAGGCCCAGATGGGACCCCTCACCGTGGAGGAGGGGGATGAGGTCACGTTCACGGCAACGGGTATCGACACCGCCTCCGATCAGGAGGGCCTAATGTTCTCCTGGGACCTGGGAGATGGGACGGTGGTCGATGAGGCCAACGGTGTCCATGGGTTCCAGTCCTTCGGTACCTACAAGGTCACGGTGACCGTGACCGACGACGATGGGGCCGAGGACACCTCCACCTTCACAGTTGTCGTCCTCGAACCGGTCGTCATGGACCCGCCACCCTCGGACCCGGATGGCGACGACCCCACCCCGGACAATGGCACTTCCTGGTTGCTCTACGGAGGTATAGCAGCCCTAGCGGTGGTTGCACTGATGATCGTCCTGTGGATGTTGGTCCTGAGGGGAGGTTCCCTTGAGGGAGCAGAGGATGTTCCAGCAGAGGACGAAATGGCCGAGGAGGACGATGTGGTCGTAGAGGATGATGTGGCCAAAGAGGAAGAGGGGCGCCCGGAGGACGGGGATGAGCCCTCCTCCTAGTCCTCGAGCATCCTCTTGATCATCGAGGTGGACAGGCCGATCACCGTCTCCCGATCGCCATCCAGCTGGGCGATCAGCATACCACCATTGCCCTGGGCGGCGTAGCCTCCGGCCTTGCCGACGCCCTCACCGGTCCCCACGTACCAGTTCACCTCTTCCTCGGTGAGCTCTCTAAAGGTCACCTGGGCCTTGTCGGTGAGCACGTTGGCGTCCTTGAACCCGGGCATGCACAGGGCGATGGCGGTGATCACCAGATGTTGCTTGCCGGACAGGCGGTCGAGCATGGACCTGACCTCCTTGTCCGTGGTGGCCTTGTCAAGGATCTTTCCGTCCAGCACGACCACGGTGTCGGCAGCGATGATGGTGGCGTCGGGTCTCTTGGCCGCCACTGAAAGGGCCTTCGCCTCCGCCCGGGCCATGCAGGTGACCTCGGGGTCAGGGCCCACAATCTCCGCCTCGTTGATGCGGGGGTCCATCGTCAGGAACTCCAGCCCCATGGCCTCCATGAGCTCGATCCGTCGAGGCGATGTGGAGGCCAGTATCAGGTCCATGGTCACGCTCTCCCGACCCTGAATGGAATGGAAGTCTAAAAGGCCACCGACCTTCGGGAAATGATAATATCCCGTCCGGGGCATGCACATGGACGCAGGAGGAGATCCGATGGGCAGCTATGGCGAGGAGGATTGGGTCCGCAAGGAGCTGGGCAACGACGAGGAGGTGTGGGCCTGGGCGATGGGTCATCTGGCCGAGCATGCGGTGATCGCCCTGGCGACCAGTTCCGATGCGGGGCCGAGGGTGCGGCCGGTGACGGCCGTCCTCCACGAAGGCAGCGTCTACGTCCTGACCTCGACGGGTGACGCGAAGGTCCGTCACCTGGAGGAGGACCCCCGCTTCGAGTTCTACGTCCTGGTGAAGGAGGAGGGCGGTACCGGCTACGTCCGGTGCTCAGGGAAGGCGAGCAAGGTTGCCGATCCAGAACTGCGAAGGCGGGTCGGTGATGCTGCGGGTTTCGCCGACAACTTCTGGAATGGTCCGGACGATCCAGACCTCACAATGTTCCTCATGGACATCGATGCGGCCGAGATCGTCCGCCCCGGTGTGAAGGGGTGGGAGATGCTGACCAGGTGAAC
>JAUVRF010000270.1 GCA_030597775.1 Methanobacteriota archaeon
CCAGTTGCACAGGATCCCGACTATGGAGGGCTCGAAGGTCTCGGTCTTGGCCTCGACCTCCTCGACCTCCTCCTCATCGGGTGCCTCCTCTCTGGTCTCCGGCTCCTCCATCTTCTCCTCTGCGGTCATTCCGATACACCTCCCACGAGGGCGTGGAGCTGAGCACGCAGCTGGCCGTCACGGAAGTGACGTACCGAGATGGATTGGGTGGGACAGGAGGCGGCGCAAAGGCCGCAACCCTCGCAGAGGGCGGGGTTGGACTGGGCCTTGTTGTTCGCGTCCTTGTCGATGGCGTGATATGGACAGAGGGTCACGCACAGGTTGCATCCGATGCAGGTGTCGGGGTTGATCTCCGAGACCTTGGTCTCGGTGGCGACCCATCCCCTGCCCAGGGGACCCAGGGCCTTCATGGCGGCTGCGGCCGCCCCCAGGGATGCCTCGGAGGCCGCCATTGGCGCCTGACAGGTCCCGGCCAGGTAGATGCCCTCGGTGTTGGTCTCGACGGGCCCCAGCTTCGGGTGCCGCTCCAGGAAGAAGCCCTCCTGGTCGCCGGGTACCCTTACCTGTCCCCGTAGCTCCTGCAGTCCCTCCGGCGGCCGGAGTCCGACCACCAGGACGACCTGGTCCACGGACTTCTCTATGGTCCTGCCGACGATGGTCTCACGGAACCGGACCTTCTTGCCGCCTTCGAGGACCTCGGGCTCATGCTCGGGGTCGTACTTGACATAGACGACGCCAGCCTGCCTCGCGGCCCTGTAGGCGGCCTCGCCAGTGGCGGAGTACGCCCTGATGTCCCTGTAGAGGACGGTCACCTCGTTGCCTGCCTCGGCCAGCTCCCGGGCCTGCTGGAGGGTGGCCTGGCAGCAGTACCTGGAGCACCCCCGCTCATCGTTCCTGGAACCGACGCATTGGATGAAGACGTAGGACCTGCCCTTGGGCGGGTCCACCAGGTCCTCCTCCAGCTCCAGGTTGGTGACCACGTTCGCGCCTCCCCGACCGAACTCGCCCTCTGCGGGCTCGTATGGCTGGGAACCGATGGCGAGTATGATGATGCCAGTGGTGTCCTCCGTCTCGGAGCCGTCGGGGAGCCTCAGGGTGTACTTGAAGTTGCCAACGTAGCCATCGATGTTCAGGATCTCGGTGCCGGTCAGGACCTTGACGCCTGCCTTCTCGATCATTCCGGCGATCATGTCCATCTGGGTCGCGCCTGCCATGCCAGATGGGAATGTGGTCGCGAGCTTGCGGACGGTCCCGCCCAGCTGCTCGGCACGCTCGATGAGTACGACTTCCACGTGGGGGGCCAGGTTCATCGCCGCGACCATTCCCGCTATGCCTCCTCCCACCACGAGGGCCTTGGCCGGGACCTCCTCGGTCCCGCCCCCGAGGGGCTCTAGCAGAAGGGCCCTGGCGACGGATGCCCGCACCAGGTCCTTGGATTTCTCAGTGGCGGCCTCGTGCTCCTCGGCATGGGCCCAGGAGCACTGGTTGCGGATGTTGGCCATGTCGATCAGGGCCGGGTCCAGACCTGCGTCACGCAGGGTCTCCTGGAAGAGTGGCTCGTGGGTCGATGGCGAGCATGCCGCGATGACCACCCTGTTGATACCCTCCCTCTTGATGGTCTCCGCGATGGCGATCTGGGAGTCCTGGGAGCAGGTGTATATGTTCTCCTCCGCGTGGGTGACGCCGGGCAGGTTGCGGGCCGTCTCCGCTACGGAGGGGCAGTCCACGACACCCGCGATGTTCGACCCGCAGTGGCAAACGAACACGCCAACCTTGGGCTCCTCGTTGGGGTCGGTCACGGGCACCTCGTCGGGCTCTATGACCACCCTGTTCGCCACCATCATGGTCGCTGCGGCCGCGGCGGCGGCCGAGCCCATGGTGACGCTGTCGGGAACGTCCTTGGGACCCTGTATGCAACCCGCCAGGAACACGCCTGGCTTCACGGTGCGAAGGCCCGAGGGGTCCTCGGGGGCGGTGGCGATGAAACCACGCTCGTCAAGGCCCAGGCCCAGTATCTCTGAGAGTTCTGCGGCCCCGTCGGGGGCCTCGAGGGCCACGCCCAGCACCACCATGTCCGCGGGGGTGCGGTGGGGAACGCCGTCCTCGTCCTCGCTGATGACGACCAGGCCTCCCTCCCCGTCCTCCAGGACCTCCGCGGCCCTGCCGCGGATGAAGGCGATGCCGCTGTCCTTTGCTCTATCCAGGTAGGAATCGTAGTTCTTGCCGTATGCCCGCAGGTCCATGTGGATCATGGTGGCCTCGATCTCGTTGTGGTGCTCCTTGGCGACCATGGCCTCCTTGATAAGGTACATGCAGCACACCCGGGAGCAGTGGGCCGCGCCACGCCTCTCGTCCCGCGAGAGGGCGCAGTGGATGAAGGCGACCCGCTTGGGGACCGCACCGTCCGATGGTCGGTGGACCTTGCCCCCAGTGGGGCCCGAGGCGTTCAGAAGGCGTTCCAGCTCCATCCCGGTGACCACGTTCTTGAATCGGCCATGTCCGTACTCGGGCCTGAGGCTGGTGTCTATCTGCTTGTAGCCAGTGGCCACAATGACGGCGCCCACCTCCAGCTTGTGGTCCACGGGCTGGAGGTCGTAGTTCACGGCCTTGGCCTGGCACGCCTTCTCACAGAGCCCGCACTTGTCCTTGGTTATCTTGAGGCAGACCTCGGGGTCGATGACGTACTTGAGGGGGACCGCCTGGGGGAAGGGAATGTAGACGGCCTTCCGCTTGGACAGACCCTCGTCGAACTCCGAGGGTACCTTCACGGGGCACTTGATGGTGCAGTCTCCGCATGCGACGCATGCGTTCATGTCGATGTATCTCGGCCGCTCCCTGACCAGGGCAGTGAAGGCCCCTGGGTCCCCTTCGAGGGAGACCAGGTCGCTGTTGGTGAGCAGCTTGATTCGCGGGTGACGTCCGGCTTCTACAAGTCGCGGGGACAGGATGCAGGAAGAGCAGTCGTTGGTCGGGAATGTCTTGTCCAACCGTATCATGTTCCCCCCGATCGAGGGGGAACGCTCCACCAAGTAGACTTGGATCCCTGCATCAGCGAGGTCCAGTGCGGCCTGGATACCGGCTACGCCACCACCCAGAACTAGGACCCCGCTGGTCATGACTCACTCCCCACCTCCTCGAGTTTGGCCAGCAGGTCCTTCGCCTTCACGCGGTTGAGCTTGAGGCCCAGGTCCTCGTACGGGTCGAGGCCCATGGCGAGGCCCAGGAGCTGGGTGTAGGGAAGGACCGGGACCTTGAACTTCTTGTCCGCGATGCGCTCGGCCGCCTTCTGGTTGCCGTCGTACATCACGCCGCAGAAGGCACAGTGCATCTCCATGCAGTCTGCCTCCACGTCGAGTATGGACTGCATCTTCTTGGCGATGAGCAGCTGCGAGTCCCTCTCCCGGTAGCCCAGTATCGCGCCGCCGCAGCAAAGGAGGCGCTCGGTGTAGTCGCCGGACTCCGCGCCGGTGCGCTCCACCAGCTCGTCGACGGTGTGGGGCAGCTCGGGGTTGTCCGGACCCCCGACTATCTCCGAGGGTTTCAGGTAATGGCAACCGTAGTGAACGGCGACCTTCAATCCGTCAAGGGGACGGACGATGTGCTTCTTGAGCTCCTCCATACCGTAGTCCTCGTGGAAGAACCGCATGA
>JAUVRF010000297.1 GCA_030597775.1 Methanobacteriota archaeon
TCGGCGTAGGTGGCCAGTCCACCCACGGACTCCACCTCGAACCGCTTCATCAGCACGTAGGCCACAACGGCCCAGATCAGGCTGGAGATCGCGATGACACCAAGAAGGCCGGTGAGGGCCAGGGTCAGCTCCGGATTGATCGCCCTGTCCAGCTGGTAGATGAACTCGCTGGTGTCGGTCCCTCCCTCCGCCTCGGTCCAGAAGACCGTCATGTAATCGCCATCGGGCCAGTCCGACAGGTCCATCTTGAGGGGGTCGTCCTCCATCACCTGGCCCGTGTCCTTGTCCTCGTACTTGCCTGTGGTGGTGTCCTTGGCCCTAATAATGTACTCCATTGGGGCCCCATCGACGACCTCGAGGGTAAGCAGGTCCGCCCGGGTGAGGTCGAAGGGGTCCACCGAGTACCATTCGTGCTCCTTGATGGTGCCCTCGTCCAGGGTCTCGTTCCGGTAGGTGGACAGTTCGGACTCGACCCAGGGGATCGCGAACACGAAGAGGATCACCAGGATGAGGCACAGGACCCCGGTCCACATGGAGACCCTGAAGCCGTGCTGGGCGGTCCGGAACTTCTGCCCCGGACTGTCGGCGGTGGACATCTCCACGCTGTTGAAGGCGATGGACACGAAGTTCATGAGCATCATGCTCATGATCACGATGAAGATGATGGCCGGCACGGGGATGAAGAGAGGACTGGAGCTGGCTCCCTTGTGGGACATCGAGATGAGGATGAGGATTATCATACCTATCCCGATTATGGCCAGAAGAATGTTCTTGGTACGCCTGACCTTTCTGCGACTAAGGGCCTGGTCCAGAACTGAAGAGCCACTCAAGGGCGCGTCCACCGGGTCTTCGAAGGACCCGAAGGCTTAAAAAATGCTTCGGTACGGGTATCACTGGCGGTACGTCCATCACTTTCCGTTCTTCTTGCCCTTGAAGATCTTGGAATGACCCTTCTTGCGGGTGCCCTTGTCCTTGCTCCCCTTTACACCCCTCTCCACGTCCATGAGCTTCCGGAAAATGTCCTTGTGGTCCGAGGTGAGGTGTCGGGGGGTCTCCAGGATGACCCGCACGTACTGGTCGCCCCGGCCCGCCCCGCGGAGGTGTGGGAGACCCTGACCACGGAGGCGGAAGACCTTGTGGGTCTGGGTCCCCGGGGGAATGGTCAACTGGGCCTTGCCGGCCAGTGTGGGGACCTCGATCTTGTCTCCGATGGCCGCCTGGGCGAAGGAGATGGGGACCTCGAGCAGGAGATCGGGCCCCTCCCGGTCGAAATTGGGGTGGTGGCGCACGTTGACGATGGCATATAGGTCGCCGGGGGGCCCACCCCTGGTCCCGGCCTCGCCCTGGCCCGCATAGCGGACCCGTGTTCCCGTCTCGGCGCCGGGTGGCACCTGGATGAGGAGCCGGCGCCTGGCCCGGACCACCCCGGCCCCGCCGCATTTCTCGCAGGGATGCTCGATCATGTTGCCCTGGCCCCTGCAATGGGGGCAGGTGTTGATGGTGACCAGCCGACGGCCGCCGAACTGCTGGGCGGACTGGACCTGGCCGGCCCCGCCGCATGTTGTGCAGGTCTGGGGTGCCGTGCCCTCCTTCGCCCCCGAGCCCCTGCAGAGGTCGCAGGTCTCGCTGCGGGGGATCTCCACATCCACCTCCTTTCCGGATACCACGTCCCTGAGGTCCACGTTGACCTGGATGCGGATGTCGCTGCCGGTCCGGGGTCCGCTGTGCATGCCGCCACGTCCGCGGCCGCCACCTCCGAAGAACACTTCGAATATGTCGCCGCCACGTCCGCCGAAGATGCTGTTGATGAAGTCGAAACCGAAGATGTCCGAGACGTCGTTGACGTGGGTGAAGTCGTTCCAGGAGAAGCCACCGGCGCCAAAGTCCGACCTGACGCCCTCGTGGCCGAATCGGTCGTAACGGGCCCGCTTGTCATCGTCCATCAGGACCTCGTAGGCCTCGGACAGCTCCTTGAACTTCTCCTCGGCGGTCTCCGGATCGTCGGGGTTCGCGTCAGGGTGATACTTCTTGGCCAGCTTGCGGTACGCCTTCTTGATATCGTCCTTGGACGCTACCTTCTCCACGCCCAGGACTTCGTAGTAGTCCCGCTTCTCCATGCCTCTCACCCCGTGGACCGTCTCCTCCTCCCCCCTCCCCGGTCAGACCCCGGAGGAGGGGGCGAGGCGGGCCGTCACGCTCACTCCTCGTCTTCCAAGATGGTGTAGTCGGCGTCCACCGCGTCGGCGGCGTTGGCGCTTCCGCCTTGGCCGCCGTCGCTCCCGTCGCCCGAAGCGCCCACCTCGGGGCCACCGGCCTCCTGGGCCTGCTGCTGGGCGACGTTGGCGTACATCTCCTGGGAGACCTCGGAGAATACCTTGTTGAGATCATCCAGCTTGGTCTTCATGAGCTCGTAATCATCCTTCTCCACCGCGTCCTCCACCTCCTTGATGGCCGCCTCCACGGTGGCCACCTTGTCGGCGGCGATCTTGTCCCGCACATCGTCGAGGATCTTGCGGTACTGGAAGGCCGTCTGCTCCGCCTTGTTACGGGTCTCTGCGATATCCCTCTTCCGCTCGTCCTCCTCGGCGTAGCGCTCGGCATCCTTGACCTTCTCCTCGATCTCCTCCTTGGTGAGGTTGGAGGTGGCGGTGATGGTGATCTTCTGCTCCTTGCCGGTGCCCATGTCCTTGGCGCTCACGTTGACGATGCCATTGGCGTCGATGTCGAAGGCGACCTCGATCTGGGGCACGCCCCGGGGCGCTGGCGGGATGCCAACCAGGTGGAACCTGCCCAGGGAGATGTTGTCAACGGCCATGTCCCGCTCGCCCTGGACGACGTGGATCTCCACGGAGGTCTGCATGTCCGCTGCCGTCGAGAAGATCTGGGTCCTCTCCACCGGAATGGTGGTGTTGCGGTCCACGACGTTGGTCGCGATCCCGCCCAGGGTCTCCACGCCCAGGCTCAGCGGGGTCACGTCGAGCAGGACGATGCTGCCCCCCTCGATGTCACCGCTCAGCACCCCGCCCTGGATGGCCGCACCGATGGCGACGCACTCGTCGGGATTGATGTTCTGGTAGGGCTCCTTCCCGAAGAAGTCCTTGACGAAGTCGTGCACCGCGGGCATGCGGGTCGAGCCGCCCACGAGGATGACCTTCGAGATCTCCTTGGGGTCGAGCTTGGCCAGCTTGATGGAGCTCTTGATGGGACCCTTGACCCTGCCCATGAGGTCCCTGGTCAGCTCCTCGAACTTGGCCCGGGTCAGGGTCATGTCCAGGTGCTTGGGGCCGGTCTGGTCGGCTGTGACGTATGGAAGATTGATGTTGGTGGTGGGGAGGCCAGAGAGCTCGATCTTCGCCTTTTCGGCAGCCTCCTTCAGGCGCTGCATGGCCGTGGGGTCCTTGGAGAGGTCCA